>CASUON010000224.1 GCA_949457475.1 uncultured Lachnospiraceae bacterium | reverse complement strand
TCATTTGCCTCTTGTACAACCCTCCAACAATATGATCTGTTCTTGACCGTGGCCAGAACCTATCCGTCATTTGCCTCTTGTACAACCCTCCAACAATATGATCTGTTCTTGACCGTGGCCAAGACTTATCTGTCTTGTTCTTCTCCTTGGCCGCACAAAAACGGCCCGCCGCCCCACGTTAGAACAATATCTTGCAGTCAGGTTCCACTTTCGCGCATACCTCGACAACTTTTTTCATAATATCGTCAAACTGTCCGTCTTCTGCATCAATTGTCATTTTCTGCATCATAAAGCTTACCGTCGCGTCGTGTACGCCTGGAAGTTTTTTGATCGCGTCTTCCATCTTTGCCGCACAGTTTGCACAATCCAAATCCTGCAACTTAAATTTCTTTTTCATACTTTTCACCGCGGAATGTCTGCCATTCCTTTCCTTTCTTAATGATAGATTTTATCCTTTCACTTTTTTTCTTTCGCTTTTATTCTTCGATATGTTCCCGCCCCTGCGCGATAATCGTCCTGACATGCCCGTCGGCTAGGGAATAAAAAACAGACTTCCCTTCCCTCCTGCTTTTAACCAGCTTTGAATTTTTTAATATTTTTAGCTGATGTGAAATTGCAGACTGGGTCATATGCAATGCCTCGGCCAAATCGCATACGCATACTTCTGCTTCAAACAGTACAAACAAAATCCGTATTCTGGTCGAGTCGCCAAATACTTTAAACAGTTCCGCCAGGTCGTACAGTTCCTCTTCTGCAGGCATTTGCTCCGTTACCATTTTTAACAACTCTTCGTGTATTTCTGTTGTCTCACAGCATTCCAACCCCTTATCCTGCAACTTCTATTCCTCCTTTAAATTCTAAATTTTATCATATGAGCAATTGTTCATATGTTTATAATAATGGAAACGTATGTAATTGTCAAGTAGATTTTTTATAATATTGACATAATGGGTCTAATATGTTAAACTCTATATAAGTTTAATGCATTAGACTAAACTACGAGCAAACTCTATGTTACGCATCATAATCAGAAAAGGAGAATCCTATGAAAACAGCAAAGAAAAGCCTTGTTGCAATCGTTTTACTATGCAGCGTAATGGCCAGTCTACTTACCGTACCTGCGCAAGCCGCTTCAAAAAACAGCTACTGGCTTCACGGCATTTCCGTCCCTGCCGGCGGCCACATGAAAATGTACTATCAAGAAACCGCCATAATGATAAAAGGCCGCTCGCAAAAAGCCAGATCAGAAAAAAATGTCTGTGAAGCGGAAGAAAAAAAGCGCTCACAGACATTAAAAATCGCTAAAAAGTGTAAAATAATCCATTTAGAAGGCAAAAATATCACCATTGACAGTTATGGAGAATGGGCGGAGAAGCATTCCTACCAAAATGGTGATAAAATTACCTTTATTTCAGCTACGCTCCATGTGAAACATGGAAAAGTCGTACAGATTACTTTTTCTGCATAGCTCAATCGGACAATGGTATCTGTAGCGCAAACTGCGGCAAAAGTCGTACAGATTACTTTTTCTGCATAGCCCACTCCGCAAAATAGCTATGCGATCGAGCGGCAAATATTCAAAGCATTCCGTCAGTACCGGTTTGGGTATATACGTTTCGCTTCTTTCGTATATTTTTTCACAAACGCCGCCTTGGCCTGCGTATACCCATCCCGGTCATGCTCATATTTTTTCCACAACCCCAGCTTCAGCTGCTCATAGCACGCCGCATCCTCGGGGTGGGCTTTCATATAATCACGGAAATACAATTCATCGTTGTCTCCTACATAACGTAGATGCAAGTGGAATACCTTTTTTGCAAACCCTTGCGGCGTATATCCTTTGTTAAAAGATACGCGGCCTTCCCCCTGCGACATCCGCAGATAACCGATTTGTTCAATGTCATCCGCGACCCTGCCCATATGCTCGTCGCCGGCAATTTCCACTAGCAAATCAATGATCGGCTTTGCCCATATCGCCTCCAAAGCCGTACTGCCAATATGCGAAATGCGTTCTATTTTAAAACCTCTCAATGCGTCCCAAAGCACCGCCTCTTGCCCCACGTAATCGTCCGCCCATTCCGGGCAATGGCACGTAAGCACAATTGGGAACAGCTCCCATAACTCATCCAGCGACATTTCTGACAGCTTCTTCACACTTTCTTCCATCTTTTCATCCATCTCCTTTTCATCTGGTTTCCTGCAGCAGCCAAAGCCTTCCCCTTAATACTTTTTCCATTTACAAAAACAAAATTACGTAGACAAAACTGCCGCTTGGATTTATAATCGATATATCTGACAAAACAAAAACACCGGGAAAAAAGGGGAAGGGGGCGACATCAAAATGACAATTATGGAATGGAACGACCGGTTAAACCTTGGTGTAGAATTGCTAGACAATGCCCATCGAAAATTGTTTTCCATTATGCGGCGCATGCTAAAGCTACATGAAAATCCAGAAAACCACAAACTGATGTGCCAAGAAGGCATCAAATACTTAAAAAATTATACGCTAAAGCATTTTGAAGAAGAAGAATCCTATATGCGCTCCATAAATTACGCCGGATATGAGAAACATAAGCGGCTGCACGACAACCTGCGCGACCGGACGCTGCCGACTCTGGAGCATGAAACCGAGCAGGCCGGCTATTCAGCAGAATCAGTCCAGCGGTTTATGGGCGTTATTATGGCATGGCTGACGCAGCATATTATGATGGAAGACCGCGCAATCACAGGTAAAGTACCGACCAGATACATCCATGTGCGTCCCAAGGACGAGATACACGCACTGGAAGAATCCATTTCGCAGATCATCCAGGCGATGTTAGGTTTCAAGTCCCAGCTTGTCAGCGAATGCTACCATGGGGAAAATATAGGGGAAATATATTTTTGCCGGCTATACTATACTTCCGCCAACGGCGCGCCAATTATTGTTTACATCGGCTTCGAAGAAAACCTAGTCCTGGCCGCTGCAAGCGAAATGATGGGAACCAGGGTTAAAAAAGTCAGCAAACTAACGCAGTCCGTGGTCAAACAGCTTTCCAAATCCATTGTAAAAAACCTTGGAAAATATTTTGCTTACCTGGATTCTAGCAGTTTGAAAAAAGACAGCATGATCTCCTACGAACTGCTGATAAAAACATTCCAAAACGAATATCCACCGGTCAGCATCCTGTTTCGAACCGACGAGGGGTATTTGGTGTTCTGCGTACAGACAAGCGAACTGCAGGAGCAATAAATCTTTTTGAAATTATGTTTGCACTCCTTCCACTTGCGCCGGTTTTTAGGCAAAACTGTCCCGGGCTTTTACCAGAAACAGCCGGTTAGTGGAAGGCTGCCCCTGCGTGCCCTATAGTTTTCGGACAATTTTTTGAATATCTGCCTGGTGCCCAATCACCATAAGGTGCTCATCCTGCTGAAACACGTATCCTGGCCCCGGCATCAGTTTCAGCCCGTCTTCGTCTTTGACGCCGATAATATTCGTCTGATAGGCGGCCCTCACATTGACATCCTGGATCGAGCGTCCAATCCATTCCGGCAACGGCGCAATTTCATATATCGAATACCCACGGCCCAGCTCCACATAATCAAATACCTGGTTTGCCGAAAAACGCACAGCCACTTTATCCGCAATGTCCCGGTCAGGATAGATTACCTCATCCGCCCCATTGCGCAGCAAAAACTTCGCGTGGATATCCCGGTTTGCCTTGCTCACTACATACTTCGCCCCGAGTTCTTTTAACTGGCTGGTAATTTCCAGGCTGCTTTGAAAATTATTCCCAATGCAGACAAAGCAGGTGTCAAAATTGCCAACGCCAAGGCTCCTTAGCACTTTTTCACTTGTACAGTCCCCGATTTTGGCGCTGACCACATAAGGCAGTAGATCCTGCAGCTTTTCCTCCACCTGGTCTACAATCATAATTTCATTGTCCAGTTTTGAAAGGTCCATACATAGATGGCTCCCGAAGCGTCCTAACCCGATAATCAAAAATGACTTCATTTTATGCTACTCCTTTTCGTGTATTCCATAATTTATGCCCACCTTTGGGCTGCATTGCTGCGCGGCTTTAGCCGATATTAATTTCTTCGATTGGCTGCATGATATGCGCCGGCTTTTTATGGTCTGTAAACGACAGCGCGAACGATAGGCTGCCAAGCCTGCCAACATACATTAAAAAGGCGATAATCACCTGGGAAACTGGGACAAGCTGCCCGGTCAGGCCGGCGGTCATGCCTACGGTACAGATTGCCGACATTACTTCAAATAACGCGTCCCCGATCGCCGCGTTTTGTATGCAGCATATGGCAAGCGTAGCCGCCAGGCTGAAAAATAAGTACGTACACAGCAGCGCGGACGCCTTTGTAACCGTCGCGTCGTCAATACGCCTGCCAAAAATATTGGTACCCGGCATGCGCAAAAAAGTAGACCGAAGGTGCAGCAGCAGGACAAATACCGTCGCCATTTTCACTCCCCCAGCGGTGGAACCGGAGCCTCCGCCAATAAACATCAGCAATATCGTAAACAGCTTGCTCCCTTCGGACAGCGCTCCTACATCCGTCGTATTAAATCCTGCCGTACGCGGTGTAACGGCGCAAAAAAAAGAACTACAGACCTTTCCCGTAACATCCATATCCACAAACAGTCGGTTGCCTTCCATCAGGTAAAAAAACAGCGCCCCGCCAAAAACGAGGACTGCCGAACAGCTTAAAACCATTTTCGTCTGTAGCGCATATTTGCGCACATGCCATTTATGGACGGCAATATCGCCCCATACAAAAAAGCCGATGCCCCCGATCAGGATCAGCGCGCATAACGTAAAGCTGACTACCGGGTCGTCATAATACGCGGTAAACGAAGAATACGGCTCATATTTGCCCATCAGGTCAAACCCTGCATTGCAAAAAGCAGAGATGGAATGAAACACGCCATAATACACCGCCTGCACAAATCCCATACGCGGAAGGAAACGGCAAAACAGCACAAACGCGCCCGCCGCTTCAAAAATTACCGTACCTTTTAATACACGTTTTAGCATCAGCACTACCCCGCCAATATCTAGGACATTAAAGCTTTCCCGTATCCAGCCGCGTTGTTTCAGGCCAATTTTTCTACGTAGCGCCAAAGAAACCGCTGTTCCAATCGTAATAAAACCAAGGCCGCCGACCTGGATTAATGCAAGCAGGACAATATGCCCAAAAAACGACCAGTGCGTATACGTATCTACCAAAATAAGCCCCGTAACGCAAGAAGCGCTTGCCGAAGTAAACAGAGCGGTCAAAAACGGGGTAGCCGTGCCATCCCTGGAAGAAATTGGCAGCATCAACAACAGGCTGCCCACCATAATCAATAGAAAGAAGCCGACGGCGATCAGCTGCATGCCTGAGAGATGTTTGAATTTTTTACGTATCATACATACGCTCCTTTTTTAAGGTATAATTGCCGGAGCTGCTCCGGCCCTTCGGTTTTTCATTATACAACACTACGGTTAGAATGTAAATATATGTTGCCGTTCCGCCTTTGCAGTGAAATCCTATGCTGTTACTTTCCATACTAAAAAAAAATTATCCGGCAGTTAAATTCTGGAACAGTTTTTACGTTTTGTGCTACCCGGACGCTGGAACCAGGCCGCAAGCCCTCCCGGATGTTCCAG
>CASUON010000223.1 GCA_949457475.1 uncultured Lachnospiraceae bacterium | reverse complement strand
TATTATTTTTCTTTTGATAGTATATCCTGCATATCCCCACCCCGTGAAAAGTAACGAGAATATAGATGCGCCAACACGTTATCACATTTCTAACATTGCTTTCCGTTTTGAAATTTTATATAATGAATATCAAGAAAGACAAAATTCGATGCGGAGTTTGGAGGAATAAATGATGTATTGTTCCATTATTGAGATTAAGGAAAACGTTAACGGCGAAGCGTTGCGGAAATTACGGGAGACAGTAGAAAAAGCGTTTGATAACCGGGCGGGAAAAGTAGAGAATTCAAGTACGGATTCGCATAGGTTCGTTTTTGAGGGGGGAGAAGACAAATATGGGTGTTTAGATTTGGGAGTACTAAATCTTGGAAAATGTAAGTCGTTAATTAAAAACACACATTCCTGGCAATGGCTGGAAGATGACCCGGGAGAATGTTGTGATATGCTAGAGCTGCTCGCCATGAGGTAGGACATGGCTACTGGAAGAAAACAAATTACGTTCGATTTAGACACCAAGGCATTACAAAAATATTACCCGGGTGAAAGCTGGAACAATGCTTATGAAGTAATTAAGAAACATATGTTGAAAAATAATTTTGTTTGGCTACAGGGGTCGGTGTATGTATCAAGAGAACCTTGGACGAGTCGGAGAATTTCTATTATGCTTGATGAGCTTGTTCAGCAAAATCCGTGGCTCAATCTCTGTATGCGAGACTGCCGCGAAACTAATATTGGCAAAGAACATAGCAAGAATCATGTGTTCGATAAAGCAGCAGAGATTAAACCCAAATAAGTGATACCCGTGAGCACAATGGTCTGCCAAACACTTTGGCACTCGCGGGTGTATACCTCGTAAAATCTGGAAACCCCTATAAAATAGGGGTTTCTGAACAAAAATAGTGCATTAAAATTGACGTCCAAAGATGCATGTTTCCGCCAGCATCATAATCGCCTCTATATATCTGGCATTAAAGAATTGCCAGATATATAGCCCCTCCCGGGGATGCGCAACTCGCACGAAAATGTAGATGCCGCAAAGCGGCCGTGCTCGGCGCAGATGGCGATCATGAATCGCCATCTATATAATATCGACCGGACATATTATAACAGCGGGATGCCGTTTTTCATGCAAGTTTCCGTTGTTTCAGGCCGCCAGATCGAACATTGTACTTCCCCGATATGGGCTTTGCGTAGGAAAAACATGCAAATGCGCGATTGGCCGATTCCGCCGCCGATGGTGTATGGCAGCTTTTTTTCTAAAACGGCCTTTTGGAACGGGAGGCTGGCGCGTTCGCTGCAGCCGGCTTTTTCCAGCTGTTCGGATAGCGACGCTTCGTCGACGCGGATGCCCATCGAAGACAGCTCCAGCGCGATGTCAAGGACTGGGTAATAGACGATGATATCCGCATTCAGTGCCCAGTCGTCGTAGTCCGGCGCGCGTCCGTCATGTTTTTCGCCGGACGCCAACAGGTCCCCGATCTGCATCAGGCAGACAGCGCCTTTTTCTTTTGCGATATGGTATTCCCGTTCTTTTGGCGTACAGCCCGGATATTTATCTTCCAGTTCCTGCGTGGTTATGAAAAAAATATCATGGGGCAGGATTTCACTGATATAATCATAATGGACGGCCATATATTTTTCGGTTTTGCGCAGTACTTTATAGACGGTTTTTACTGTGCTTTGCAGATATTCAATCGTCCGGTCTTCTTTTGCAATAATTTTTTCCCAGTCCCATTGGTCTACAAATACCGAATGGATATTGTCGGTGTCTTCATCGCGGCGGATTGCGTTCATATCTGTATACAGCCCTTCTCCTGTGGAAAAACCGTATTTATGCAGCGCGTACCGTTTCCATTTTGCAAGGGAATGTACGACTTCCGCGCACCGTCCGCCCGGTTCTTTGATATCAAAGGAAACGGGGCGTTCCACGCCATTTAGGTTGTCGTTCAGCCCGGATTCTGGCGTTACAAATAACGGTGCGGATACACGGGACAGATTCAGGCTCAAAGACAATAAGTTCTGAAAAAAGTCTTTCACTGTTTTGATCGCGACCTGCGTATCGTGTAGGTTCAGGCCAGGTTGATAGTTTTCTGGGATAATCAGATGTTCCATAATTCGATGCTCCTTATTTTTGATTGATTCCTTATTTGATGGATAGATGGATAAATGGATTAAAAAACTTCGAACATGATTTTAGCAGATTTTGCGGCATGCCGCAACCGAAAGATTGTAAATATGCGGGGCGGCTTTTGTGGTCAACGGCACATCTGGCGCGCCGATTCATATAATCTAAGAAAGAATCTGTTCAGGAGGCTATTATGCCGGAATTTACAAACCCCAAACGTGAAAATTTACTGAACCTTGCACTGGACGCGACACGCCGGGAATTAGAAAGCTCGCCGGAGCTGCAGACCGGGTTTGACAGCGGGCAAAATACGTGGGAGCTGATTTTCCGCTATTCTGCGGACCTGGAACAGCTGCGCCAGGATTACCCGCAGTTGTCGATCGTAGAATTGTTAAACGGCTATGGAATCGTAACGATGCCCCAAGGGCTAATCGAAGCTTTTACAAACCGTATTGAAATCGAATATATCGAAAAGCCAAAACGGCTTTTTTTTACTGTGGAGCAGGGGAGCCGGGCCAGTTGTATTAACGCCGTGCAGTCGTCGGATGACCGTTTAAGCGGCAAAGGGGTATTATGCGGGGTGGCGGACAGCGGGATTGACTGGCGCCATCCGGATTTTTGCAACGTCGACGGGTCGACGCGGATCGTAGCGATCTGGGACCAGACGCTGCGCCCGGACGCGTCAAAGGGATTGTTTTCCCCGCCCGGATATGACCGGGGCGTAGAATTTTCAAGCGCGCAGATCAATGAAGCATTACGGGGAAGTACCCTGGCCGTCCGTTCCGCTTTGGAAGGGGTACAGGGGGAAGAGATAGGGGCCATGCCTGGCCGTCCGCCCGTACAAGGCGGGTTTGTTGGGGCGCAACGTATTGCGTCCGGCTATTTGCGGCAGCAGCAGGTGGAAGATGCGCCGGAAAACTACGTCCGGCTGACCGGGGACAGCAGCGGGCATGGGACGCATGTGGCGGGAATTGCCGCCGGCAACGGGCGGGCGTCCGGCGGCCGTTACCGCGGCGTGGCCTATGAGAGCGGGCTGGTGGTTGTAAAGCTTGGGGTAGCGCTGGAAAACGGTTTTCCGAGTACGGTGGAGCTGATGATGGCGGTTGACTATATGATACGCAAAGCGAGGGCCTTAGCTATGCCGATTTCATTGAACCTCAGCTTTGGAAATAATTATGGCTCGCATAGCGGCACGTCGCTCATAGAAACGTACTTGAACAGTTTAAGCGGGTACTGGAAGAACGTTATTTCGATTGGCACTGGAAATGAGGGCGCTGCGAATATACACACGTCCGGGCGTGTGGAGGAGGGGAACGTATATGAGGTCGAGTTTGCTATTAGTACGTATGAAATGTCGCTCAGCCTGCAAATCTGGAAATCTTATTCGGATGAAATCGATATCCAGCTCGTCCATCCTTCCGGGCAGGCAGCCGGCCCGATCCAGCAGTTTTTAGGCCCGCAGCGATTTCAGATACAACAGACGCAGATTCTGCTGTATTACGGGGAGCCAAGCCCCTATAGCCCGTACCAGGAAATTTACCTGGAATTTTTGCCGGCCCGCGATTATCTAGACAGCGGGGTTTGGAAAATACGCATGGTTCCAAAACGGATTGTAAGTGGAAAGTTTGATATGTGGCTGCCGGGCGCCGGAAGCCTGAACCGGGGGACCGGATTTTTATTCCCGACGGAGCATACGACTTTGACCATACCTTCGACAGCGGAAAAAGTGGTCTCCGTAGCCGCCTATAATTCCCGGACGGGCCAGGCGGCTGATTTTTCCGGGCGGGGCTATACGCGTGAGACGAACCAGGTAAAGCCGGACCTTGCGGCGCCCGGCGTGGGGATTATATCCGCAGTCCCAGGAGGGGGTTATGGGGTGAAAAGCGGTACGTCGATGGCCACGCCGTTTGTGACGGGGGGCGCGGCGCTGTTGATGCAGTGGGGGGAGCGCGTTATTTTATTGCTACAGGAAGGATTGCCACCAAATAATACCTGCCTTGTTTGCTTATCTGGGCATTCCTCACTCCGTGTTTACGTGTTGTAGGCAGCCTAACATAGAAAAAGCCGCCCTGGTACAGGAGGCTGTGGAACAAATGATACTGTAAAAAGTGCTGTTTGTACCAGGATACTTTATTTTACACCTATGTTTTGTTAAGATGCAAACAGGATTGCCAAAAAGAGGGTAATCCTATAGGTTCCCTGATCGGGTTCTTAGGACAACTTATAGTCAACGAAACAAGGAGGAGGAGCGGATGAAAGAGTTCTCAATGAAAAGGGCATTCGCCATTTTGCTTGCAATGGCCATGCTGGTTACATCTTTGTATATTCCAGATGGAGCAGCTTATGCCGCGGCAAAACCAATCAAGAGCGTAACGCTTAAAATTGGCACAAAGAATGTTACAAAAAAGACCTTTAAAATGAAAAAAGGCGACACCAAAAAGCTAAAGGTTACCGTAAAACCAGTGAAATCTAAAAAGGCGGTCACTTATCAGTCGAAAAATAGCAAAATCGTTTCCGTTTCTAAAAAAGGGAAATTGACAGCTAAAAAAGTCGGGACGGCCAAGATTATTGTTATGGTTGCCGGTAAAAAAGGTACCGTTAAGAAAACCAACGTTAAGAAAACCTGGGTAAAAATTAAGGTGCTTAAGAAGAAGACGGGGAAAGATCCCACGGTTGCAACCGATCCATCCAGGCCAAGTGTACCAAGCGTAGCGAGCGTGCCAAGCGTAGCAAGCGTACCGAGCGTACCAAACATGCCGAGTAATCCAAGCGTGCCAAGCAAGCCAAGCGTACCAGGTACGCTGGGAGGTTCAGGCGGTTCATCGGGATACTGGCCGGTTTACAGGCCAAATACCCCAAATACCTCCAATACCCCAAATGGCTCGAAAGCTACGGTTACTACGCAAAAAGAGCTGCTGGCAGCGCTTAAAAATCAAACAAAAGAAATTATTTTTCAAACGAATAAAGAGCTTCCTGCAGTGAAGATACCGGAAGGGACTTATAAGGAGACGACATTGATCGTGGATGCGCCAAACGCAACGATTGAGAATGCGGCTGTTTATAAGAAAATCGAAATAAAAGCGATTAAACCGAATACGTGGATAGAAAAAGCAATCGGCAACCTCATTGATGTCGTGGCAAAAAAAGCGCGTGTTCAGATAGCAGGCAGGGCCAAAGCGGACATCCAGATAAGCGGGGGAGACGGGAAGGTACAGGTCGACGTAGAAGATGGAGGCGAAGCAGGCATCCAGGTAAATGAGGGTGCGAATACGGTAGAGGTTGATAATAAAGGGACCATCAGCGAACTATCTTTATCTACAAAAGCAATGCTTCTCATTCGAGGAAATAAAAAACAAAACCATATCCCATTGTCCGTTGATGAAAAAGGGAAAGACGCAACGGTAAATACAAGCGTTCCATTGCAGGTAACGGCAGAGGCAGCCATTGTGCTGCAGCTTCATAACGGGGCGGAAATAGACAGTAAGATACAGGTAGCCAATGCAGGGGCAATGCCTATAATTGTAGCTGCAATCGTGGGGTATCTGCAGG
>CASUON010000222.1 GCA_949457475.1 uncultured Lachnospiraceae bacterium | reverse complement strand
GGTGTCCGGCCATGCGTCGGATATTATCCGCGCCTTGGAGCGGCAGCTGCGCAGCCTGGGCGTTACCATTAAACTAAATGCGCGCGTCCATTCCATTGTCCAAAAGCCGGACGGAGGCTTTTTGGCTACGGATGCAGATGGGAACGCTTATACTGCCCAAAAAGTGGTTCTTGCGACTGGAGGGCTTGCGTATCCTTCTACCGGTTCGACCGGGGATGGATACGTTTTCGCTGGCAATTTCGGCCATACGATCGAACCAACCAGCCCTAGCCTGGTGGCGATCGAGACAAAAGAAGCCTATATCCCAAAGCTGCAGGGGCTTTCGCTAAAAAACGTGCGAGCGAGCGTCTATGACGGGAAAAAGAAGCTGTATGACGAATTTGGCGAACTTTTGTTTACGCATTTTGGCGTCAGCGGCCCTTTGATCTTAAGCGCGGGCAGCCTAGTTCATGAACGGCTTTTAGACCATCCGCTCCAGCTGTTGATAGACTTAAAGCCGGCGCTTACAGAAGAACAGCTGGATCGGCGTATCCTGCACGATTTTGCCCAAAACCAAAACCGTCAGTTTAAGAACGCGCTAAACCGCCTGCTGCCGTCCAAGCTGATTCCGGTCGTGATTGAGTTAAGCGGCATCCAGGCGGAGAAAAAAATACATGAAATAACGAAGGAAGAGCGCGGCCGCCTGCTTATGACGCTGAAACGCTTTCCAGGCACATTGACGGGATTTCGGGGCTTTAACGAAGCCGTCATTACCCGCGGCGGAGTACGCGTAAAAGAAATTGATAGCTCAACGATGGAATCAAAGTTGGTCAAAGGCGTCTATTTTGCCGGCGAACTGCTAGACGTAGACGCGCTGACCGGAGGGTATAACCTGCAGATCGCCTGGTCGAGCGGCTATCTGGCAGGCACCAGCGCGGCGCAGTCTGTGCGTGGCGCGCTAGAGTATGTTTGAAATATGCTTTTTGTAAGATGTGTTTCACGCTTTGTGTGATATTTGTGCCAAATTTAGGTTACATAGCCCGCTAGAGCTGCCCCAGCGTAGCGCGGGCATGCGCCCTTCCTTTGGCGCAAATTGGAACGCACATCTGCCGGAAAGCATTTGTCAAACACGCTCTGGATAAGGCGTAAAAACAGTTTATAAAATAAATGGAGGAGGTAATACATGGGTTTTAACATAGCGATAGACGGGCCTGCCGGAGCGGGAAAAAGTACCATTGCAAAAAGACTGGCAAAAGAGTTATCCTTTTTGTACGTGGATACCGGGGCAATGTACCGCGCGATGGCGCTGTATTTTTTGCGCAGTGGCATCGACCCAAAAGACCAGCAGGCAATTGCCCAGGCATGCGAAGGCGCGGATGTCTCGCTGGCATACGAGGACGGCGAGCAGTGCGTCTATTTAAACGGCGAGAATGTAAATGGCAGCATCCGTACCGAACAGGTAGGGAATATGACCTCTCAAACGAGCGTCTACCCTAAGGTACGTGAAAAACTACTGTCTTTGCAGCAAAAATTGGCACGCTCCGGCGACGTTATTATGGACGGCAGGGACATTGGCACCTGCGTGCTCCCGGACGCGCAAATCAAGATTTATCTGACCGCCAGCACCGCCACACGCGCAAAGAGGCGGTATGACGAACTGGTAAAAAAAGGCGAGCCAGCTGATTTCGACCAGATCAAAGCCGATATCCGCGCGCGCGACGAACGGGATATGAACAGGGAAATCGCGCCGCTTAAGCAGGCAAAAGACGCCATGCTGATCGATTCGTCGGACCTTGGCATCGAAGAAGTAGTTGCCAAAATCCGCGCTATTTATGAAAACTATCATAAAACCGTATAACTACGGATACTAAAGGGGAAAGCATGAATATTACACTTGCGAGAAATGCCGGATTTTGTTTTGGCGTCAGGCAGGCGGTTAACAAAGTGTACGAACTGGCCGATATAAAAAAAGGGCCGGTATACACCTATGGGCCGATCATCCACAATGAAGCGGTTATCCAGGACCTGGAAAAAAAAGGGGTGCGCGTCATCCAGTCTTTTGAGGAACTGGACAAGCTGGAAAAGGGCACGGTCGTCATCCGTTCCCATGGCGTTTCCAAAGACGTCTATGACCGTTTGGAACAGGCCGGGTTTGCCGTGGAAGACGCTACTTGTCCCTTTGTATTGAAAATCCACGAGATCGTCCGGGAGTTTTCAGAGGACGGCTATGAGATTGTCATTATTGGCAACAACAGCCATCCCGAAGTCGAGGGAATCCGGGGATGGTGCAGCCCGCAGCATACAACAGTGGTCAGCAGCCGGGAAGATGCCGAAAATTATACGTTAAAACAGGGGAAAATGGCATGTATCGTATCACAAACGACTTTTAATTACAAGAAATTTCAAGAACTAGTTGAAATTATCCGCAAAAAAGGTTATATTAATAGCATACGTGTATTAAATACAATTTGTAATGCGACAGAGGAACGGCAAAACGAAGCAAGGCTGCTGGCAGAAAACTCTGATATGATGGTTGTTATCGGAGGAAAGAGTAGTTCCAATACGCAGAAATTGTATGAGATATGCAAAGAAGAATGTGCAAATACTTACTATATACAGACTGCCGCGGATTTGGACGCCAAGCTGCATCCAGATCTGATACAGACGGGTTGCATTGATAACGTAGGTATTACCGCAGGGGCTTCCACCCCAAAGAATATTATTGAGGAGGTTCAAAAGTATGTCAGAACAAAGCTTTGAACAAATGTTGGAAGAATCTTTAAAAACAATAAGGAACGGGGAGGTTGTTGAAGGTACTGTTATCGATGTGAAACCTGATGAAATTGTACTGAATATTGGTTGCAAGTCCGATGGTATTATAACACGTAATGAATACACCAATGAACCGAACGTTGATTTAACTACTATGGTGGAAGTAGGAAACACCATGGAAGCAAAAGTATTGAAAGTAAACGATGGCGATGGCCAAGTCCTTTTGACTTACAAGCGCCTTGCCGCGGAAAAAGGCAGCAAACGGCTAGAAGAAGCGTTTGAGAACAAAGAAGTGCTGACTGCGAAAGTCGCGCAGGTATTAAACGGCGGCTTAAGCGTCATTGTAGACGAAGCGAGAGTATTTATCCCGTCCAGCCTTGTTTCCGATGTCTATGAAAAAGACCTGACAAAATACGACGGGCAGGACATCGACTTTGTAATTACCGAGTTTAACCCGAAGCGCAGAAGGATTATCGGCGACCGCAAACAGCTGCTTCTTGCAAAGAAAGAAGAACAGCGCAAGGCATTATTTGAGCGCATCCAAATTGGTGATGTGATCGAAGGCACGGTGAAAAACGTTACTGATTTCGGCGCGTTTATCGACCTTGGCGGCGCAGACGGGCTGCTCCATATTTCGGAGATGTCTTGGGGGCGTGTAGAAAGCCCGAAGAAAGCATTTAAAGTAGGCGAAGTAGTCAAAGTATTTATTAAAGATATTAACGATACGAAAATCGCGCTCAGCAAAAAGTTCCCAGAAGAAAACCCATGGAACAATGCAGCGGAAAAATTTGCGATTGGCACAGTAATCCATGGCAGGGTTGCCCGGATGACCGATTTTGGCGCGTTTGTAGAATTGGCGCCTGGTATTGACGCGTTGTTACACGTATCCCAGATTTCAAAAGAACATATTGAAAAGCCTTCGGACGTTTTGAAAGTCGGACAGGAGATTGAAGCAAAGATCGTGGACTTAAACGAAGCGGATAAAAAGATCAGCTTAAGTATGAAAGTATTGCTGAAAGAAGAAAACGTAGCGGAAACAGCAGCCTCGGAAGAAGCGGATGAAAACATTGAAGCAGAATAAATCCTGCTTGTTTTCCGTAATAAAATTGTTATCATTACAGAACTGTTAGAATACTGTTATAAATAAGATTTTGTAAGTGGGACAGCATATGGACAGCGCGGCTGTTTGTATGCTGTTTTTCAGTGATTACCCTGCTGAGTTGGAAACGGTTTTCAAAATCAAAATTTTCAAAACCTTGAAAAAAGTATGACGTGGAGGATTGTATGCTGGATAATTATGAAAAATTTAAAAAAGATGTGCTGTCTTTGACCAAAATCGATTTGAATTGTTACAAAGAGAAACAGATGAAGCGCCGAATTGATACATTGATTGGAAAGACAAAAGCAAAATCTTATGATGAATATGTCGGGTTATTGAAAAAAGACAAGGAAGTATTTGAAGCGTTTGTTAATTTCCTGACAATTAACGTATCTGAATTTTACCGCAACGCAGACCAGTGGAAATTGCTGGAGACAAAAATCATACCAGAGCTGATCCAGCGGTTTGGTAAAAACCTAAAAATCTGGAGCGCCGCGTGTTCGACCGGGGACGAACCGTATTCTTTGGTCATGGCGCTGTCCCGCCACCTGCCGTTAAACCAGATTCGGATCATTGCGACCGATATCGACAAACAGGTGCTGGAAAAGGCGAGGGTTGGCCTGTATAGCCAAAAAAGCATTGCCAATGTGCCGGACGACTTGAAGAAAAAGTATTTTACAAAAATAGGCGCTTCTTACCAGATTTCTGACGAAATAAAAAGGCGGGTAGATTTTAAGGAGCACAACCTGCTGCGCGACGCTTACCCGACGCAATGCGATATGATCGTGTGCAGGAATGTTGTCATTTATTTTACCGATGACGCGAAGCAGGAAATCTATATTAAATTCAACCAGTCGCTGAAAGATAAAGGCGTTTTGTTTATCGGCAGCACAGAACAGATTATGAACTACCGGGAACTGAATTTCGACAGGTCTTCGGCATTTTTCTTTGTAAAAGGCAAACTGTAAAAAACGGCGGATCAGATTCCGCCGTTTTTGTTAACTGTCGCTATTTTCTTGAAGGCGCGCGTGCGTGGCATACCATTAGCGGCACCCCTCCCCATGCGTGGCGTTTGCCCGCCGGCATAATACGGACTGGATATGCATGCAATAGCTTTTTAAGCGCGGCGTATCGGTACAAAAATCTTCCGTCAGCGCAAAGTACGAAACGGGGTCTTTGTACTGCTTGTATAGCGCGGGCGTAAACAGCCGTTCCCATTGTGGAAGGAATATGCCCTCCTTTTTTGTGTAGCAGGTGGCGGCGGTCGCCTTTTTTCGGTGCGATCTGTCCATATACGCGGCGACGCTTTTGTGGATGGCGGTATCTTCCAGCGGAAGGTAATAATAGTCTTTATAATTCGGATAGAAATATTTCAGCGTCCCTTCATACACCGGGACGCGAAAAACGGCCTGGTCGGCGTTGCAATGCAGGTAAATGTCCGGGGAACTGCTGCATGATGTGCTGGCCGAGGAGCCGTTGCCCGGCAGGTTAGTTGTGGAGCCGTTGCATGACAAGCTGGCCGGGAACGGTTGTGGCACGCGGCAGACAATCGTAAATTCTTTCCCCTGGCTGCCGTCCATCCTGCGGTAGCTGCCGCAGGATGCGTGCTCCGGCATAAAGACGCCATGGAAAAACTGGTCGAATGTACAGAACGCAAGCAAGCTGTATAGGCCGTACAGGTCGTTTTGGTTATGCAAAAGCATAGCCTCCAGCATATGATCGTCCGGGCTCTTTTGGTAAGAACGGTACAGCTTCGCCGCCTGTTTGCCGTCGCAGGCGTCCGTCCGCCGGATGCCAAGCCATGCTTCTACGGTCTGCTGCTT
>CASUON010000221.1 GCA_949457475.1 uncultured Lachnospiraceae bacterium | reverse complement strand
TGGATATCTTTATATAAATTATACTGCTCCATCCCTTTCCTTCCTGACAAACTTATTCTTTCTATACTGTATGTCTGAGGATTGGAACTATTCCTCTTTTTTTCGTATTTCACAGTTTTGCATTTTGTTCTCTTTTTGTGCCCAGGCTGCTCCTTTCAAAAAATAGGTCTACTTCCTTTTTCACCGACTCTGTAGACAACGATTTCACCAAGTATCCTTCCGGTTTTAACGCAATTGCTTTCCTGACGCTTTCCTGGTCTGCTTTGTTTGTCAAAAAGATGACTGGAATATCGGTAAATTCTTGTTCTGAACGGATCATTTCCAATACCTGCCTGCCATTGCATACCGGCATTTCATAGTCGAGCAGAATCAAATCCGGACGGGCTAGCGTAATACTGCTAATCGCAGACAATCCTGATTTTGCCGTTGCCACTTCATAGTCATCTCCCAGCAGCTTTTGCATTGCCATGCATACAAAATCCGAATCGTCTACAACAAGCAGCTTCTTTTTATTTTCTGCTTCTTTTTGTGCCATTTGCCTTTTTCCATTTTCCTGCCAGTCGCAGGTTCTAGGCATATGCTTTTCAATTTCAGCCATGGCGCGCCCGGTTAGGATAGATACGCCGTCCTCATTTTGCAGCGTGTTTGTTGTCGCCACACAATACGCAAAATATCCTTCCCCAGTATCAAACAGCATGCTAAACTGCGGGCTTTGTTTTTCCCAGACCCTTTGGAACTGCTCGTAAGTCAAACCCTGTTCCTCTTCGCCCTCAACCTGCCCCAAAGGCGGGAAATACCGCATCACGCGCTCTACAATCTGACGCGCCATATACATGGCTACTTTGACCAGCATATTATTTACCGCTTCAGATTGGACGTCTATCACGCTGCCAATTACACTGGCAACTATCTGCTCTTCAAAGATCAAGATAAACTCCAACTTCTTTTTTTCTTCCAATGCCGTTCCATCCGGTGCTGTTCGTTCTTGTGCTGTTCCTTCCAGTGCTGCCTCGTTTGGCGCCTGTAGCTTCAAATGGTAGATCAAGCGGCAATAAATCCCATCCCCGAACCGTTCTCCCCCATAACAATTGCTGATCAGCCGCGGTTCAATCTGAAACATGCTATGCAAAAGCCCGGCGATTGTCTGCCCCATCACAATCTGCTTTTCTTCTGGCAAAAGCTGCTGCCAATGCACTACCGGCTCGCCGCTTACAATCAGCTGGTCTTCCCCCAATATATGGCTGACCAGCCAGCTTGCGCATACGCCAAGGAAATGGACGACCGAGCGCTTGGAATAATTGTCTCTCTCCAGCTCCTTTTCAAGCGCTGGCAGCGTCCGGTCGCGGAAATTTGTATGGATACGCTTATGTGTTTCAAGCCCTTCATAGCGGATCGATTCCATATAGGTCTCCTCATCGGCAAAATGCTCCCGCGTATAATCTTTAAAAAATTTGACCGCTTCACGGCAGGCCCAATGGCTTTTTTCCTCCTGCCGCCCAAAATCAAACAATTTATGCAAAATATGAAACAGTTTTTTATGCTCTCTATCGATCAAATCTATCCCAATATTATAGCTATCCTTCCATAATAAACGATTTTCCATAGTGCTTCCCCTTTGCTTTACGAACAAATGCTGCCCGCGGGAAAATTTTTCACAATATCTGCCGGATATCTTGCCGCCCGCGGGGAAAATTTCTCACAAGACCTGGCAGAGAAGACGTTCTACGGACATCTCAAATATTCCCAAACTGCCTTCTCCATATATTTTATTCCGCCCCCGGAGAAATTGCGCTACCTAATTTTCCATTATTTTGCAGCAGTTTTTTATTCGTTTTTTCCAAACCAGTATTCTAAGACCTCCCGTTCCTTTGCTACCACGTATCCACTCCCGCCCCTTCCTTTGACGTCTTCTACCATACTGACGATCAAAATCGGTCGCTGCGCCGTTTTATCCGGGGTAAATGCTACAAACCAGCCCAATTCTGTGCCAGTTGTATCGTCTTTGGAAACTTTGATTTCGGCGGTGCCTGTTTTCCCCGCCAGGGCCACCTCTTCCATTTGGGCCGCATATCCGGTCCCATGTGGGTCGTTTATCACTTTTTTCATGCCTTCCAAAACAAGGCGCGTGTTGCCGGCCGTAAACGCGCCCGCAATCCAATTGTCCGCCCCGGCCTCTTGCCGGTGCGTCAGGCGCGGCATGAGCACATTTCCCTCGTTGCAAAAGGCAGTATAAAGGCAGGCAAGGTGCAGGGGGTTTATTAATATCTGCCCCTGTCCGTATCCGCTGTCCGCCAGCTGTATTTCCGTCTCAATGGCCTCCGTGTTCGAATACTGCGACCGGGATAGGGAGATTTCAAACGGCAAATCCTTGCCAAACCCCAGGCCAAGCAGCGCTTCTTCCAGTTTTTGGGCGCCTATTTTTAAGGCTGCTTTTGCAAAATAGATATTATCCGAATAAATCAGGGCGTTTTCCAAGATCACCGGCTCGTATGCATGCAGCGTCGTGACGTAATACGCCCCCCAGGAATTGTCTTTTTGCCAGCTTAGCCCTACGTTTCCATAATCTTCATACGGATTTATTGCCCCGGCGTCCAATCCGATCGCCGCAATCACCGGTTTCAACGACGAACCCGGGCACCATGCCTGTCGGAAACGGTTATACAGCGGCTTGTCTTCATCTTCATTCAATGACACCCATTTCTTAGCGGACAGCCCCAAGATAAAGTCGTTATTGTCGTAAGACGGCGTGCTCGCCATTGCGAGTATTTCCCCGGTAAAAGGGTCCATGGCTATGGTGCAGCTTTTATCTTGCTTAAATTGCCCATAGACGGCGCTTTGCAGGCCGGCGTCTACGGCAAGTTTTATGTCTTTCCCATGTACTGGCGCGCGGCAGGCAATCTCTCCTTTTTCGCTGCCGTCGGGGCCTGCGATAAATATCCGGCATCCATCCTGCCCCTTTAATTCGCCCTCATACAGGCTCTCTGCCCCAGTCCTGCCAATCACACTGTTCGCCGTGTAGCCTTCCCCCGCATGTGCTTCCAAATCTTCCGCCGTAACGTTTTGCACATAGCCCACCAGGTGCGCCGCCGCTTCGCCTAACGGATATTCCCGTACCTGCTGATCCTGGATCATAACCCCAGGAATGTCGAGCAGCTCCTGTTGGCGTTTCGCTTCTTTTAGCGCCTCTTCATCCGGCTGCAAAGTAAGAAAATCCAATTCCTTTACTTTGGGCAGCGTTTTTACTGGTACAAAAGAATCCTCTTTTACCCATGCCGCGGACAGTTTCCTTTTAATATCCTTGTACGAATTACCCAGCAAGGAGGCAATCCGCTTGATCGACTGTTTCCGGCCGTTTTCTTGCAGCCTGCCGGGGACAATGCCAACCGACGAGGCGACGCCTTGGCCGGCAAGCACGCGCCCGTTGCGGTCAGTAATCTCCCCGCGCTTTGCCGACAGCTCGGACACCCTTACTTTGTCCGCAGACGTCAGCCCTGGATAAATCATAGCGTCCGACCATACCAGCCGGTAGCCGTCTTCCTTTTTTCGAAAAAAAGCCTCGTTTTCAAACCGCACCTCGCCGGCTACGGTGTCAAACGACGCCTCATAAGTAACTTTTTCATTTCCTTCATCATAAGAAAGGACGGACACTTTCATATTTTGCGTTTCCATCCCTTCATAAATGGCAGCGTTTCGATTTATAAAATCCTCCCGGCTGATCCGCCCGGACGCCTGTACTTCCAACATCTCATACATTTCCCCATATTCTTTGCGCTGGATATGTTCCATATACGCCGGCAGCAGTTCGTCCGGCAAGGCTGCGGGGAGCTCCTTCCTTGCAAAAAGCAGCTGGTGCGCCGCCAAGCCGGACGCCACGGCTGCCGCCAAGCCGGCAACCGCCCAAATCCCCCATAATCGTTTTTTTCCTTTGCCATTCCTTTTTCCCGTCTTCTTTCTTACGTTCATTTGTGCGTCCCCCTATTTTTCTATGTGTCGTAATATTCACATCCGTCATCGAGCGGTTTACCATCACTTCTTACATTCGTAAGATTTAAAGGCAAAAAGACCTTTTTCAATCAAATCTTACATCAGTACGATCTATTCGTCAAGCAAAAAATAACGTCCTAAGATGCTACAAAACCCCTCTTCCACGGCACTCTTCACGCTTTTTCACAATGCGGAAGAAATCCTCTTTCACCACGTCGAATTTCGATGGGTCGCGCAGGATAGCCGACGGATGGTAGGTCGCAGTCAGCGCACAGTTCTTCCGGTACGTCCAGGCTCCATGCTGCCTGGTAATCTTAAAGTCCGGCGAGATGATGCGCTGCGCGGCGACACGCCCAAGGCATACGATAATTTTAGGTTTTAGCAAAAAAGTCTCATATTTCAGATAAGGAAAGCACGCTTCTTTTTCCTCTTCTTTTGGGTCGCGGTTGCCAGGCGGATGGCATTTTAAAATATTCGTAATGTACAATTCCTCCCTTGTCAGCCCGCAGCCATGTAATATGCCGTCCAAAACCTGTCCGGAACGGCCGACAAACGGCTTCCCCTGCCGGTCTTCTTCCGCGCCCGGCGCTTCTGCGATCAGCATAATGTCAGCCTTGCGACCCCCGCGCCCCATTACCGGCAGCTGCCTAGTACGGCTGAGCGGGCATTGGGTGCAACAGGCAACGTGTTGTTCGATATCTTTCCATGTATACTGCATTATTTACTCCTTTGTTATATATAAATTACAATAAGTTACTCGCAATTGATAAAGTTTTATTATCAATAAATAGTTAATTATAAGTATAACTTTATTTTCGGCCCGCACGAATTCTTTTTTATATCTTCATTTATTTTCATATAAACATCTACAAAACACTGTATCTATACAGAATGTAACTAAATTCAACAGAATATAGTAGAATATAACGCCGCAACACATTTTTACTTGAATAAAAGGGTTTTTTGAGGCTAACTGCCGCAGAAAACCCTTTTATTCATGACAAATGACACAGCTTGCTGTTTCATCTTGTTTAGACGATGCCATTTACTTATGATGCCCCTGCCCATAATCAGTTCTGCAAATGCTGGATCATCCAATACTCCATCCAGATAGGAATTAAAGTAAGGAGCTGTCTGAATGGAGTACTAGAATGTACATTTAATTTTTCTTTTCATAGTACAGCCTTGCAAAAAATTCCCCCCATAGTGAAAGCGCCAGGCAAACGCAAGCTCCTATCCCTGCCCCTCTCATCAGTTCTGCACCTGTTGCCAGGCTAATGCCGAAAAATACGCCCATGCAAATAATGCTTCCAACCTGCGTTACGCAGTTTGCCCTGCTAGAAGATTTGAGCAAAATCAAGCGGTTCCTTTCATCCAGGTCAAGCAGCTGGTCTTTTCTCGACAATTCTTTTGAAAAACTGCGCATCAGCCCGCATGCCCCAATAACAAAACACAGAAATATCAATAGGATGTCTTTCAACGAAAAACCTTTTTGAAATCCAATCGCAAAAAGAGCTGCGGCTAACAGGATAAAGTATATTCCAATCCAAAAATTCTTCTTGTTATAAATCTTCAAACTTCTTATCCTCCATTTCCTTATTCTCTTTCAGGCAGCACAATTCTTCCACTGATACGCCAAAAACAACTGCCAGACGGTAAGCCAGCATAAGCGACGGGCTGTACTGCCCTTTCTCGATCGAA
>CASUON010000220.1 GCA_949457475.1 uncultured Lachnospiraceae bacterium | reverse complement strand
GCCGGCGTGCGCAAGCTGGGATATGTTTCATAATTACGAAGAGCGGGGCCGGGTATTTAAGGAAACCGTAAGAAAATACCAAAAGTAAGGCCAGATAGGCACAGATGATTTCATCGACCAGGGTGCAGCCGTGCATCCAAATGGAATGGAAGTGAGGCAGAAATAGGAAATCAGGAGTTTTAGGAGTGGGCAGACGAAACAGGACGAGACAAAAGAAAATCAAATACTGTGATTATAGTTTGTTTTTTCTGATAGTGTTTTTATTGGGCTTCGGGCTGGTCATGCTGTACAGCGTCAGCGCATATAACGCGCAGGAACAGTATAACGACCCGCTGCGCTATTTAAGGCGGCAGGCGCTTGCTGCGGCGATGGGGCTTGTGGCTATGGTTGTTATCTCAAAAATTGACTACCATATCTGGATCCATTTCGGGGGGATGGCCTACATACTGGCGCTTGTGCTTTGTATTGCCGTGCTGTTTATCGGCAGCGAGAGCCACGGTTCTTCGAGGTGGCTGCCGCTTGGGCCGCTGCAGTTCCAGCCTTCGGAGCTGGCGAAACTGGCGTCGATTATATTTTTGTCGGGAATTGTATGCAGGATACCCAAAAAGATCGGAAAATTTACCAACCTGATTAAGGTAATGCTGCTAGTCGTGCCGATCTTTGTCGTTGTGGCGCGCGCGAATTTAAGTACCGCTATTATCATTATGGGCATCTCGATCGTCATTACGTTTGTTGCCAGCCCGAAATACGGGCAGTTTATCATTATGGGCATCGTAGGTATTTTTGGCGGCGGCATGGTGTTTATTTTCGCGGCTACCTACCGTATGGACCGTATTATGATATGGCTCCACCCGGAAGACGACCCGATCAACGACGGGTTCCAGACTTTACAGGCGCTGTATGCAATTGGCTCGGGCGGGCTGTTTGGCAAAGGGCTTGGGCAGAGCATGCAAAAGCTAGGGTTCGTCCCAGAGGCGCAAAACGATATGATCTTTTCCATTATTTGCGAAGAATTAGGGCTGTTTGGGGCTGTGTGCGTCATCCTGCTGTTTTTGCTTGTGATCTGGCGGCTTATGGTAATTGCCAATAACGCGGCGGATTTGTACGGCACGCTGCTAGTGTCCGGCATTATGGCGCATATCGCGATCCAAGTAATTTTAAATATAGCAGTTGTGACAAATACGATCCCGAATACAGGCATTACGCTCCCATTTATCAGCTACGGAGGCACATCCACCAGTTTTCTGCTTGCGGAGATGGGGCTGGCGCTTAGCGTATCAAGGGGCATCCGTCTGGAAGGTACTGACCATGATTAAAAAGAAATCCAAAGAGCCATTGAAAAAACCGTTGAAAAAATCGTTAAAAAAGAAACGAAAGAGGCAGGCGCACGCAAAGCGTGTGTTGTTATCCCTGCTTATTCTAGCCAGCGCAGCCGCAGTTCTGGTGCTCATTGGTATTAAGGGGTTCCGTATCAAAGAAGTCGAAGTGACCGGCAACGAGCTGTATACGGATAAGCAGATCAAAGAAAGCATCTTAAGCGATCAATATTCATGGAATGCACTGTATGTCGTATTAAAACACCGTTTGTTCGAAAGTAAAGAAGTCCCTTTTATCGACGAGATGGAAGTAAAGCTTTTGGGCATGCATAAAATCAGGATCAAAGTATATGAAAAAGCGATCATCGGATATATCGTAGCGAATGACCAAAACGTCTACTTTGATAAAGACGGGTTTGTCGTAGAGATTTCACAAAGGCTGATTGAAGGCGTTCCCAAGATAGAAGGGATACGGTGCAACGAAGTTGTTGTTTACGAAAAACTGGATCTGGACCATAGCAGTGCACTTCCGCTGATTTTGACCTTTTCGCAGCAGCTGCATAAATACGGGCTGGTGCCCGAAACAGTTGTATTAAATAAAAAGCAGGAATTATCAGCGCATTTTGGTAAAGTTACAGTGGAAATAGGCGATTCGGAATACCTGGTGGAAAAAGCGATGCGTCTGGATAGTATCATGCCCAGTATTACAGGTAAAAAGGGGGTTTTACATCTGGAAAACTGGACACCGTTGACTACCGACGTATACTTTGCACCAGCGAAATAAAAGTGAAATACCGGTTTGGGATAAAAAAAATATTTTTTACAAAAACTGGTTGATTTCATTAGCAAAAAACTATATTATAGAATGCAGAGAGACATTTTGTGCGATTTAAAAACAGCACAAGATCATGCAGAAATTAAGGAGGTATTACCTTTGCTTGAGATTACAACAACGGAAACGGATTCCAGTGCGAAAATTATTGTTATCGGAGTCGGGGGCGCAGGTAACAATGCAGTAAATAGAATGATTGACGAAAAAATCGGCGGCGTAGAGTTCGTCGGTGTGAATACAGATAAACAGGCGTTAATGCTCTGTAAGGCACCTACATTGATACAAATTGGAGAAAAGCTTACGAAAGGGCTGGGGGCCGGGGCAGATCCGGAAGTCGGCATGAAAGCGGCGCAAGAGAGTGCGGAAGAGCTTTCCGCGGCGGTGGAAGGCGCGGATATGATTTTCGTTACCTGCGGCATGGGCGGCGGGACTGGGACTGGCGCTGCGCCAGTTGTGGCCAAGCTTGCCAAGGACAAGGGAATTTTGACGGTTGGGGTAGTTACAAAGCCGTTTACATTTGAAGCCAAAGCGCGTATGGTCAATGCAATCTCCGGTATCGAGCGTTTAAAAGAAGGGGTAGATACGTTGATTGTAATACCTAACGACAAACTGCTCGAAATCGTAGACCGCAGGACGACGATGCCGGACGCTTTGAAAAAAGCCGATGAAGTATTGCAGCAGGGCGTGCAGGGCATTACAGACCTCATCAACCTGCCAGCATTGATCAACCTGGACTTTGCAGATGTGCAGACGGTTATGAAGGACAAGGGGCTTGCGCATATCGGTATTGGTATGTCGAAAGGGGATGAAAAAGCGATCGAGGCGGTCAAGATGGCTGTGTCTTCCCCATTGCTGGATACCGATATTTGCGGGGCGACCCATGTAATTATTAATATTTCAGGTGCAATATCACTGCTGGATGCAAACGATGCGGTCGGCTATGTGCGCGACCTAGTAGGCGACAACGCGAATATTATCTTCGGCGCAAAGTATGATGAATCCAGGGCGGATGAGGCGACAATTACGGTGATTGCAACAGGGATCGAAGATGTGCCAAGCCAGCCGAAGCCGTCGCTGATGCCTGGCGTGTCAGGCGTAAAATATGCAAACAATACGATTGGGGGAGCGCGTTCCCAAGTCGGTGGGTTTGCACCGCGTCCAGGGATGCCGGGTGCGGCGGGTGTACAGGGATTTTCTTCACCGGGTGCCGCAGGCGCTGGAGGGCAGTCTGCGTATGGGTTTAACAAACCAAAGAAGCCGGAAAGTACCGCGCCATTAAAAGATATTAAGATTCCGGGATTTTTGCAGAATACAAAAAAATAAAAATAAGAAATAAAAATAGACCAGCCCATCTAGTAAATAATAAAATCAAAATTCAAAAAACAATAGAAAAAGGGCAGTATAAATACATAAAAAAGCCTATTGGAAGAGCCTACGTAAAAGAAGGCTTCCAATAGGTTTTTTGTGTCCGCCGTTTTGCTATTCAAACCGCACAATTTCTTTTTTTAGGCGCTTCATAATCTTTTTTTCCAGCCTGGAAATATAGGACTGTGAGATGCCAAGCAGGTCGGCCACTTCTTTTTGTGTCATTTCATTGCCGTCGGGCGTATTGTATCCAAACCGCAGCTCCACGATTTTGCGTTCCCGGCCGGAGAGGCGGTCTACTGCATTGCGCAGCAGGTTTTTTTCTACTTCGGATTCCATATCTTTTGAGATAATATTGTCGTCTGTCCCCAAAATATCCGAGAGCAGCAGCTCGTTGCCGTCCCAGTCTACGTTTAGCGGTTCGTCGATGGACACCTCCAGCTTCGTTTTGCTTGTTCGGCGTAGGTGCATGAGGATTTCATTTTCGATGCAGCGCGACGCATAGGTAGCCAGCTTGATATTCTTTTTGGGGTTGAAGGTATTGATCGCTTTTATCAGCCCGATCGTCCCGATGGAGATTAAGTCTTCTACTCCTACGCCGGTATTGTCAAATTTTTTTGCTATGTATACGACTAAGCGCAGGTTGTGTTCAATCAGCAGGTTTTTTGCTTCTTGCGCGTCCGCGCCGTTTCCTGCCAGTTTCTCGATACAGGCGTTTTCTTGTTCGGTTTCCAAAGGGGTAGGCAGTACGTCCGCGCCGCCGATGTACCACACTTCTTGTTCGCGCTCGTGTAAAATATAATAAAAAGTATGAATAATCTTTTGTAGCATCATATCAGTTGCTTTCATGTTTGCCTCCTGTAGAATATTCTCTCTTTTCTTCGGATAGTACTTGAGGATTTAAGATCATCTGGTAAGGTTTCTTTTCAAACAGCCCTGGGTCTGCCATGCCGAGTACCGCCTGGCGGATTTTGACGCGGCGCCCCCCATATGCGAAGTTTAATTCTTCGACGGTAACGGCCTCCAGCAGCCCGTGCCTGCATCCTAACGATTCATAAGGGATCAGGCGTACATGTTCAGGGCTCCCGTAGGCTGCTGTATAGGCGCTACGGTCGACCATACTGACCGGTTTTTGCGTATACGGGTCGACCAGCAGATTGCCGCTGTCTGTCAGCGCCAGCAGGTTTTTGCACGTTCCATTCTGGCGGATGCCGATATGCAGGTACTTCCCGCGGCTTTTCAGCCAGCGCCCGCTAAAACGCAGCAGCGCGAAAAACAAAGCGGCTGATACGGCGAGCGTGGCTCCATAAGGCAGGGCGCCGCGACCGCCTGCGTAAAGCCATTCCATAATGCCGCCTAGAAATAAAAAGGCGCAGTAGCTGATCGCAAGGTCTGTCAGGAACGCGTTTCCAGTCCTTTCCCGAAAGCAGAAATAAAGGACCAGCGGATTTAGCAGAAAATGGACTGTTAGCAGGTACGCGCCCGTATTGCCGCAGACGGCAAAGGACAGGCAGCTCCCCAGCGTGCCGGCCGCCGCCCCGGCCAGAATGCGGTGTACCCGTACGCCGCGCCCCATAAAAAAGTTGACTGCTGCCAATGCCGCAAAATCGGCAAAAAAATTGTTGATTGCCAGTACGTCTATGTATACCTCATAGATATATCCCACCTCCATCCATTTAACTTCGAATGCGCATATCCCGTTTCTTTATTTTATTCAATTAGGCGGCATAAAATTTGTCAAACTTTCAGTTTAGCGTAGGATTTCCTTTGTAAAGTTTAAAATAATAGTCATTATAATCTTATTATAATGCGATTATCATATGATTATAATTAAAACAATCTTATTATAATAAGATTATTTTAAAACTTTACAAGGAAACCTATGCGCTGTCCTGCTTATAAAATACGAGCGGGCCGGCAAATTACGTCAGCGACAAGTAGTTTTGCATGCTTTTTAGCGCCGACTTTTCCAGGCGCGACACCTGCGCTTGCGATATGTGGATTTCTTCCGCGACTTCCATTTGCGTCTTGCCTTCGAAAAAACGCAGTTTAATAATATAATTTTCCCGGTCGCCTAGCCGTTCCATTGCGTCGGATAAAGAGAGCGACTCGATCCATTTAGATTCTTTGTTTTTTTTATCAGAAATCTGGTCCATAACGTAGAGCGTATCGCCGCCGTCGGTATAGACCG
>CASUON010000219.1 GCA_949457475.1 uncultured Lachnospiraceae bacterium | reverse complement strand
TAGTGGCGCCTTCCTCGTAAGCGCTGTCCTCTTCATAAGCGCCATCTGCCTCATTAGTGGCGTCTTCCTCGTAAGCGCTGTCCTCTTCATAAGCGCCATCTGCCTCATAGGCACTGTCTTCTTCATAGCTTTCGTCGTCATACGTTTCGTAATCGTCATACTCATCGTATTCATCCGCATCTTCGTAGTCGTTTTCGTAATCGAAAAAGTCCCCTGCTTCCCTGGCCTGCGTTTCACTCTTAATGTCGATCTTAAAACCGGTCAGCCGTGCGGCGAGGCGGGCGTTCTGCCCCTCTTTGCCAATGGCAAGCGAAAGCTGGTAATCTGGTACTACAACTTTTGCGCTCTTTTCTTCACCGTCCGCAATAACGGAAATGACTTTTGCCGGGCTTAACGCGTTTTCTATCAACATTGCCGGGTTTTCATTCCATGTAATAATGTCTATTTTCTCCCCACGCAGCTCGTTGACAATCGCATTTACCCTCGCGCCGTTAAGCCCTACGCACGCCCCAACGGCATCGACGTCCGGGTCGTTGGAATGCACTGCGATCTTGGTACGGCTGCCCGCTTCTCTGGCAATGCTTTTTATTTCTACAATCCCTTCCCTTACTTCCGTTACTTCGGATTCAAAAAGCCGTTTGACAAGCTCCGGGTGCGTCCTGGACACAAGTATCTTTGGGCCCTTGGATGTCGACTTCACTTCCAGGATATAAAGCTTGATGCGTTCGGTCGGTTTAAATACCTCCCCCCTTACCTGTTCGTTCTCCGTTAAAATGGCGTCTACTTTCCCAAGGTTGATGCTGACGTTCCTGCCCATATAGCGCTGTACGATGCCGGTCACAATGTCTTTTTCCTTACTGTAATATTCGTCGCAAAGTATCTTGCGCTCTTCCTCACGGATTTTTTGTAAAATGACGTTCTTCGCGTTTTGGGTGGCAATCCGCCCAAACTCTTTGGACTTGATCTCAAAATTTACGATATCATCCAATTCGTACTGGCTGTTGACCATTTTGGCATTTGCCAGGCTGACTTCCATAACCGGGTCTTCCACCTGCTCTACAACCCTCTTGGACTGGAACACATGGTATTCGCATGTCTCCGGGTTCATATCTACCCGAATATTGTCTGATTTGCCGAAATGGTTCTTGCACGCGGTAATCAGCGACGACTCGATCGCCTCTAACAGCGTATCTTTGCTTATATTTTTTTCTTTTTCTAATATATTCAGCGCCTCTAATAATTCATTGTTCATTTCTGTTCCTCCTAATCTGTACCTGCCGCAACAGCCGCTCTAAAAATCCAGCGCCTGGCGAATCAGGGCGATCTCGCTCTTTTCAAAGGCCAGTTCTTCCCCTTCTTCGTCTACAACAGACACTGTTTTATCATCGTAAGCTTTTAGGATGCCCGCAAATTCCTTCGCATGCCGAATCGGGCGGTACGTTCGGATCTCGACTTTTTTCCCAAGGTTTCTCTGATAGTCTTTCTCTTTTTTTAACGGCCTGCCAAGCCCTGGCGAACTGACTTCAAACGTATACGGGCCGTCGATATAATCCAGCTCATCCAAAATCGGGTTCATCTGCCTTGCCACCGCCTCACAGTCGTTGACAGTGATCCCGCCTTCTTTATCAATATAAGCACGCAGATACCAGGTGCTTCCCTCTTTGACATATTCTACATCTACGAGTTCAAAATGGTATTGCTCCAAAATCGGTAAAAGCAGAGTTTCCGTTTTTTGTTCGTATGCTTCTCTTCTAGACATTTCCACACCTCCAATACTGCCTTGCAGTTTTATCCTGTACGGCGCGCCGCCGTTTATAATAACGCACAACGCGAATTGAGAGCGGACCGAAATCCACTCTCAATGAACAGTTACTATATTCTTATTTATAAAATAACACTCTGGGCTGGAAAATGCAAGCATTTACAGCAAAAATTCTCTTTTTATAAAGTTGCAAATTGCGGGAAAAGTATTATAATAGATGTCCGGACATGAATTGCAGAAAGGAAACAGGAATATGAACAAAGATTTAACAGCAGGCAAACCGGAAACTGTACTGTGGAAATTCTGCCTTCCATTATTTGGCAGCGTCATCTTCCAGCAAATGTACAATATCGCGGACAGCCTGGTCGCCGGAAAATTTATTGGGGAAAACGCACTTGCCGCTGTAGGCAACAGCTACGAAATTACATTAATCTTCCTTGCCTTTGCGTTTGGCTGCAATATGGGCTGTTCGATTATTGTATCGCAGCTGTTTGGCGCGAAAAAATACGGCAGGCTGAAAACGGCCGTAACGACGGCATGCATAGCCAGCGCCGCCCTCTGCGGAATTTTGATGGCGCTTGGCATGGCCGGATGCGGCACGCTGCTGCATCTGATCCGGACGCCGGACGGGGTATTTGCGGATTCAAAATTATACCTGGATATTTACATATGGGGGCTGCCGTTTGTATTTTTTTACAATATCGCAACCGGGATATTCTCCGCGCTAGGCGATTCCAAAACCCCGTTTTACTTTCTGGCAGCTTCTTCCGTTTCCAATATTGCCGTAGATATCTTGTTTGTAAAAGCATTTGCCATGGGGGTATCGGGCGTCGCATGGGCGACTTTTTTATGCCAGGGTGCAAGCTGCGTGCTGGCCGTACTTACCGTATGGCTACGTCTGAAAAAGCTGGGCAGCCGGGAAGACGCGCCGCTTTTTGACTGGGAAATTTTAAAAAAGATTATGTCAGTCGCCGTCCCAAGCATTTTGCAGCAAAGTTTTATATCGATTGGAAACATATTTATCCAGGGCGTAATCAACGGGTTTGGCGCCCCTGTCATGGCGGGCTATTCTGCCGCTGTAAAACTGAATAACCTGGTGATTACGTCGTTTACAACGATCGGGAACGGGATTTCGAATTATACGGCCCAAAACTTCGGCGCCCGCCAATACCTGCGAATCCGGGACGGCTTTCGCGCCGGCCTTAAAATCATTTGGCTGCTGTGCATCCCGTTTTGTGCGCTCTACCTGTTTTGCGGCGATCATTTCCTGCTATTATTTATGGAAAAAAGCTCCGCAAAGGCGCTTGCTACCGGCAGGCAGTTTTTATGGATCCTCACCCCGTTCTATTTCGCGGTATCCACAAAACTAGTTGCGGACGGTATCCTGCGTGGAATCAGCGCGATGCGCCAGTTTATGGCGGCAACCTTTACAGACTTGATCTTGCGCGTCGTGCTTGCCTTTGTGCTTTCCGCACAGACTGGCTCCGCAGTTGGCATATGGTGCGCATGGCCGATCGGCTGGACTACTGCTATGGTGCTTTCGCTCTTGTTCTACCGCAGCGCCTGGCGGGGCATGTCCGCCAGCAGTTAGGCTCTAGCCATAGTTCGCAATGCCTGATGTCCGCCGCCAACGGGGGCAATTAGGCCCTAGCCATAGCTAGCTACAAAAACTACAAATGGCAAAAAACGCTACAATCCTTATACGGTAATTTCCACAAGATTCCCTTCAACGCCGACCACGCAGCTTTCATAGTATCCGTCCCCAGTCCTGCGCGGCCCGCTGGCTACTTCATATCCATCTTCTTTTAACTGTGCGGTTAATGCATCTACACGTTCTTTGCTGCCGACAGAAAACGCTACATGGCTCCACCCCACTGCCGTAGATTCCTTTTGCCCGGCCTCCATTTGGGGCCTGGTCATTACCTCCAGCCTGGCGCCATCGTCAAAAGATATAAAATACGAACGAAAGCCCGTTGTTTCGTTATAATACCCGTCATTCGAACGCCCGCCGAAATACTTTACAAAAAAATCCCGCGCCTGTTCCAGCTTTGCAACATACATCGCAACATGTTCTATTTTCATAAATGACATTCCCCCTTTTACCAAAATATTCTTTCATAGCAGCTTCATCCATCAGTCACACGGCCCCCATCCTTCGATTGGAAGGCTGTTGATATACGCGGCAAGCTCCCGCGCCATTTCTTCGGCTTCTGGTATCCGAAGGTGCCCGGGCGTCCCCTTTCCGTTGCGTTTGAAAAGATACTGCGTCATCCTCTCATCCTGCATCCCTTCGACGACCTGGCCTATAGCGTCGTCCCACGCATTGTCATGATATAACAGCGTCGTACAGCAAATAATCTGCGCGGATGGATATTTTCCTCTGAGTTTTCGCAAAAAATCCCGATATCCGCCCTTCCACACATCTGCCTTTTCCCCATCCGGCGCTTCTTTCATATAGTCATAGGGGTTGCTGTCATTTTGCCCAAGCGCTACAATGACAACCTGCGGCGTATAATTCGAAAAATCCCATGCGCTAAGTTCCCCAAAATGCGGATTGTAGCGGATTTTATCCCATGCGGCCTCCATGCCGATCCGATCAGGTTCATGAAACCATCCGGTATCGTTCAGCAGTGCGATGCCCCCTTGCGCAATATCATGGATTTGCGCATGCAGCTTTCTCGCGGTCATCCACGCATAAGAATACCAGCTGTTGGAATATTCGCCGTTATGTATGGGGTCTTCCTTTCCAATATAGGCGGTCGCTTCTGCTACTTCCCCCGCGGATACGGAGTCCCCATAGACTTCAATCTTTCGGGAAGTATATTTTGGCATATCCAACAGCCGCGCCCCTTTTGCAAGTTCCACTCCAAGAAACCGCGTTTCATGGCATCCGTCCTGCCTTTTAAACAGCAAAAACTCGTGCTCGGATGTTCCGTCCCCCACTACGTTTAATTCAAACTCCACTGTGCCGTGCTCCGGAAGGGGCAGGATAGACTGCCTGCCATCCAAAATCATCCCCAGATAATTCTCCCATTCCGTCCCTTCATTTCTGACGCGGACGTTTAACCTGTTTCCGGTAAACCGCATGCCTACGCAAGTACACGGATATACAAATAACGGCTCCTCTGGATTGCTCCAGTCGATCCTGCCCATATACGACAGCTTCTCATTTCCCGGTTGTATAAACATTGCTCCTCCTTGCAAAAAACTATCATCAAATATAAAACGGCTTAATTATAATAATCCTCCGCCCGTTTCTCCTTCCCGCCATGTTTCCCGTTATAGCAGCGTACAACCTTACGTATCCCTTTACGGCTCATATAAGGGAGCATACACGAGATGCAATCCCAATCCCCGTTGGATTGCATAATCATCAAGGCATGGCGGTCGATATCTTTGCGCGTAAGCCCTTCTTCCGGTTCGCTTTTCCTGGCCGCTTTGACCTGCTTTTTTGTGAATTTTATTTTCTTCCCGGTCGTATAGTCTACAGACCCAGCCCATTCAGACTTTTTGGAGGCCGGAATTATTTTTTCCACACCGTCTTTCGACATATAAGGGACAAAAAAGGATACCCAGTCCCATACCCAAATTTTATTTGTCAGCGCCAATGCCATTTCATCCGCCTGTGCGGAGGTAATCGCATCATTTTCACTGTTCCCGTTTTTGGAACGTATCTGCAAAGAATTTGAACCTGATGCCGCCAACTGCACGCTTTGCCCTATGGCGCTTTGCAGCGTGTGCGCATTCACAGGTATACGAACCGCCCCTCCCCCGGCAATACCCGTAGCAGTTATCGCAAAAGACAACGTAACGGGCAGCACCTTTTTCCATACCATCTTTTTCATGTGATTCATAAAATCATCCCATCCTCTCTTTTTGTTTTTGTATTACTTGGCAAAACTTTTGATAAGCAGATACTTTTATACATTATAGCATTTTCTTCCCTGCATTGCATTATTTTTTTATTTCACTTAACATTATACGAAATAGCAGGTACTACTTTTCATGGGGTGGGGATATTCCTTAAATTTAAATGCCAAAACACACCGGAGCGGAACATCCGGACGGGCCTGCTGCCTGGTTCCGGCGTCCGGGATACA
>CASUON010000218.1 GCA_949457475.1 uncultured Lachnospiraceae bacterium | reverse complement strand
AGCTGTTAGAGCCTCGCCGATTAGGCGAGGCTCTAACAGCTGGCGGACGAAGCTGCAAACGACGTATAAAACTGCATATGCGGCGGCCAGTACATATTTTCCGTTTACAATATCTATAATCATCCATGGCACAAAGATTGTGCCGGTACCGATAAAGGGAAGCGCGTCGCATAATCCGATGCCCATGCCCGCAAGCAGCGCATAGGAATTGCCGGTTAAAAATAATCCGACCATGCAGATTGCGCTGATAACCAGAAGGATTGTTATTTGTGCTTTGAGGTACGTGCCGCCGGCTGCTTTTGCATGCTGCTTCATTTGTATCATAACCCTTCCGGCAGTCGATGTGTGGAACTTTTCCGCGATTTTGGGAAAATCGGTCAGGATTAAGACGCCGGAAATCAAGGATACGATGGCAATTCCCATTAGGGAAAAGACTGCTTTTGCGTATGCCATAGAATTTTTCAGCAGATACGGCACGGTTGTAGACTGCAATCCAGAGCGGACTTTTTGCTGCATGTTAACGAATATCTGCTCCGCCTCCCCGATCTGTACGCCAAACCCGCGCTCAATCCGCTCGCAGCAGCCGCACCAAATCTCTAACGCGCTGTCTTCCAATGCGCCGAATCTTTTTACCAGGTCGGCCAGTTGCAGGCATACGCCGCGGCAGGCAAAAAAGCAGGCGGCCCCTGCAAGTACGGTCACAACGGAAAATACTACAAGTGAAACCGTACCGCGCCCCCGGCCTGTTTTGCGCACGACCTTTTCCACAACCGGATTTAGCAGCATCGCGAGCAGCCCGCCTAATAAAAAAGGAATCGCAACCGGCAAAATGTATTTCATTGCAAAATACACTGCCAGCGTAATCCCCGCTAATAAACTAATTTTTTTTATGTTGTCTTTTTCTTTCCATCTCATAAAACCAGTATGCGCCGCCTGCCCGGTTTTATGTATCCGGCGTTTCCGTTTCCATATGGTAATTTTTGGCCCAGGAAGGGGTGATCTGAAAACTCAGCTTTGTCTTTTTTTCCGGATGCACAAAGCTCAATTCACAGGCACATAGCTTGAGGCCGTCATCCGGACTGGAGGCTACGGCACTGTATTTGCGGTCGCTATCCGGTCTGGAGGCCGCGACGCCGTATTTGCGGTCGCTATCCGGTCTGGAGGCCATGACGCCGTATTTGCGGTCGTTATCCGGACTGGAGGCCATAACGCCGTATTTACGGTCGCCTACGACCGGCGTCCCAAGGTGCGCCATCTGTACCCGTATCTGATGGTGCCTGCCGGTTAGCAGTTCAATCCGTACAAGGTTCTGCCCCGGTTTTTGCGCAAAGTCCTTTTCCAGTACCTGGTAGTTTAATATCGCCGTTTTTGCATTTTTTTCTTTTGCGTCTACGACCAGCGAGCGGTTGGCGCGGCTGTCTTTTTTCAGGTAGTTTTCCAGCCTGCCTTCCGGCGCTGGCATCTTCCCTTGCGTAAGCGCCAGGTAAACTTTTGTAAAGTCCCCCTGCGCGAGCTGCCGGCTGAGCGCGGCCGCGCTTTTGGGATTTTTGCCAAACACAAGAAGTCCTTCTACCGGCTGGTCTAGACGGTGGATGAGGGCAATATACGCGCCCTCCCCTTTCTGGCTGCGGTAGTTGCGCAGCAAGCTGACCATATCCTGCTGGTTCACCTTTTTTGTCTCGCAGGCAATCCCTGCCGGCTTTACACAAACAAGCAGCGACGCATCCTCATATACGATGTTCAGCCCGTTTGGCGCTTTATACCCGTAGGGGTCGCATATCTGGGGGTTGAGTAGTCTAACGGTTTCCAAGTCCTGTTTCCTTTCTTATTATCCATTTTGCTTTTTTCGCTTGCTAGCTTTTTATCGTTTGCTTTCTTTCGTTTACTGGCCTTTTATCGTTTGCTTTTTTTCGTATATTTGCCTTTTATCATCTGCCTTTTCATTTTGCTGTTTGTTCTTTTCGTCTACTGGCCTTCCTGATATTTGGGGCTATCACAGCGTTTTTTACATTTTAGACTGGTACCCGACGTGCAAACCGCGGCGCTTATTGCGCAACAAAAACATAACGGCGTTTTTTACATTTTAAACCGATACCCGACGCCCCAGATCGTTTCGATATACTGCGGCTTTGCTGTATTTATTTCAATCTTTTCACGAATCTTTTTGATATGCACGGTTACGGTCGCGATATCGCCTACGGATTCCATGTCCCAGATTTCCTTGAACAGCTCTTCTTTCGTAAACACCCGGTTTGGATTTTGCGCCAAGAAGACAAGCAGGTCGAATTCTTTTGTCGTAAACTGCTTTTCTTCTTCGTTGACCCAGACGCGCCTGGCGGTCTTGTCAACGCGGATGCCCCGGATTTCAATAATATCGTTTTGCGGCATGCCGCTGCCAATCAGTCGCTCGTACCTTGCCAGATGCGCCTTTACCCTCGCCACAAGCTCGCTGGGCGAAAACGGCTTCGTCATATAATCGTCCGCCCCAAGCCCAAGGCCGCGGATTTTGTCGATATCGTCCTTTTTAGCGGAGACCATAAGAATCGGCAGGTTTTTCTGCTCGCGTATCCGCTTGCATACCTCAAATCCGTCCATCCCTGGCAGCATCAAGTCCAAGATGACCATATTGTAATCGTCTTCCAGCACTTTTTGCAGCCCTTTTTCCCCGTTCGTTTCGATCTCAACCGCAAAATCACTGAGTTCCAGATAATCTTTCTCCAGTTCTGCAATCGTCATTTCGTCTTCAATAATAAGTATTTTATTCATTTGGAACCTCCTGATATTTCCGTATTACAAAATACATTACCGTGCCTGTCGTCTCTTTGCTGGTCGCCCAGATTTTGCCGCCATGGTCTTCAATAATCTTTTTTACAATTGACAACCCGATGCCGCTACCGCCTGTCGCCGAATTGCGCGAGGCGTCGGTACGGTAAAAACGGTCAAAAATATACGGCAGATCTTTTTGCGCGATGCCTTTGCCGTTGTCTTCAATCTCCACCTGGATAAAATCGCCGACGTCTTTAATACGGATATTGATCCGGCCTGGCTCTTTATCCATATATTTTACGGAATTTCCAATAATATTGTCAATGACACGTTTTAACTGCTCTGGGTCTGCGATAATCAGCGTATCATCCGCCGTATAATTAAAATACGACAGCCCGATATGCTCCGCTTCCAGTTCTAGGCCGATCTCTTCGATGCAGTCGTTGAAATAATCCAACACGTTGATTTTATTAAAATTATACGGGATGCGGTTCGTATCAATTTTCGCATACAGCGTCAGTTCATTAATTAGGCGGTCCATATCGTTTACTTTGCTGTAGATCGTGCGTATATACCGGTCCATTTTTTCCGGCGTATCCGCCACGCCGTCCATAATCCCTTCCACATAGCCTTTGATGGCAGTGATCGGCGTCTTTAGGTCGTGCGAAATATTGCTGATGAGCACCCGGTTTTCCCGCTCCGCCTCTAGCTTCTCCTCCGCGGACTCTTTGAGCCGTTTGCGCATGCTTTCAAAATTCTGGCATAATTCCCCGATCTCGTCATTGCCTTCGGCATCTACGGTAAAATCCAGGTTGCCTTCCTTAATTTTTTGCGTCGCGTCTTCCAACTTACGTATCGGCGTAACAATCCCCCGGTAAATCCAAGCCGTAATCGTCAGGCCGGTCAGGATTAAAATAAACACAATGCACAGCGCCATATCTTCCAGCAGCACTTTCAAATGCGTATAATTAATCGAATAGGCAAGTACATTAATGTCGATCCCGTCTTTCGTGGAAATTGTCTTCATCTGTACAAGCCGGATTGCAAAAAACGCAAATACGGCAAGCAATATCGGCACAAAAACGATCAGAAAAAAAGAAACTACTAGCCTTGTACGCAGCTTCATATGAATCGCCTCCATTTTCATTCTGTTGTTTCCCACTGCTGCCGGCGCCTTTCGATAAACAATACTTTCGCAAGCCGCCTGAAATAATCTGCATTCTTTGCCGTTTTTCATTGCCGCGGCGCCTTTCAATAAACAAAAATAGCCGGCAGGGCGTTCAACACACCTTACCGGCTATTTACGAGCATGTTTTCCCACACGGCTATTATAACATGCGCCTTGTAATTTAATATAAAAATTCACGGAAAAGATTCTAAATTTTTTCTAAATACAACGATGTTTATTTACAGATACTTTTTTAACGCGTCCACTTTGTCCAGCGTTTCCCATGGCAGATGCAGATCGTTCCTGCCAAAATGTCCGTAAGCTGCCGTCTGGCGGTAGATCGGCCTGCGCAGGTCAAGCATTTTGATAATCCCCGCCGGCCGCAGGTCGAAGTTTTCACGGATAATCTCCACTAGGCGTTCGTCCGGGATTTTCCCGGTTCCAAAAGTGTCTATCATAATTGACGTCGGCTGCGCAACGCCAATCGCGTAAGACAGCTGGATCTCGCATTTTTCAGCCAATCCCGCCGCAACGATATTTTTGGCTACATAACGCGCCGCATAGGCTGCGGAGCGGTCTACCTTCGTACAATCTTTTCCGGAAAAAGCGCCGCCGCCGTGCCTTGCGTACCCGCCATATGTATCTACAATAATCTTTCTTCCGGTCAGTCCCGCGTCCCCCTGCGGCCCGCCGATCACAAACCTTCCAGTCGGGTTGATAAAAAACTTTGTTTCCCCGTCAATCATTTCCTGCGGGAGTACCGGGTCAAAAATATGTTTTTTTACATCCGCATGGATTTGTTCCTGCGACACAGTTTCATCATGCTGCGTAGATAGGACAACTGCTTCCAGCCGCTTTGGCTTGCCTGCCGCATCATATTCTACCGATACCTGCGTCTTCCCGTCCGGCCTAAGATACGGCAATACCCCTTCTTTTCGTACGTCCGCCAGACGCTTTGCCAGGCGGTGCGCCAGCGAAATCGGGTAAGGCATGTATTCTTCTGTCTCATTTGTCGCGTATCCAAACATCATACCCTGGTCCCCGGCGCCGATTGCCTCCAGCTGTTCTTCCGACATTTTATTTTCCCGCGCCTCGAGCGCCTTGTCGACGCCCATCGCGATATCCTCGGATTGGCGGTCAAGCGCTACAAACACCGCGCATGTATTACTGTCAAAGCCTGTTTTCGCGTCATGGTATCCAATTTCATGTACCGTCTTGCGTACGATGCCTGGGATATCCAGCTGCGCTTTTGTTGTAATCTCACCTGTGACAAGGACAAACCCCGTACAGCTGGCAGTCTCGCAGGCTACACGGCTCATTGGGTCTTGTTCCATACAAGCATCTAAAATTGCATCTGATATGGCATCGCACACCTTGTCCGGATGCCCTTCTGTAACTGATTCTGAAGTAAATAATAGCTTTTCCATACTTTTTCCTTTCGTTGATTGATTTTAACAGGTTATGCAGGAAACGCGCTTTTTCCTGCCCTTCACGCGGGGCGGCTGCTTTACAGCAGATCCCGTTTTTCCCCTGTGCAAAAAAACAGGCCCGCAAAAAGCGGACCTGATACTCTGGTTAAATCATCAAATCCTCTTATTGTTCGATTACTCGCTCAGGTTGGCACCTTCCGCTCTACGAGGGGGTTGCCGTGACTTCACAGATCCTATGTATCTCCATCACTCTGAATAAGAGAAAAACCGTATGCAATTTTCGAATTTTCTAATCTAACTTATTAAGACCTTACACCATTTAAACCAAAAAGTCAATCTAAAATACAAGTAATTGTGCAAACACCGTTACCGTCCGTTACTTTTGTATCCCGGACGCCGGAATCAGGCAGCAGGCCCGTCCGGATGTTCCGTTCCAGAATGCAAGAAGTCCTAGGCATTCTGCGAAAGTATTCCATACCGGACAGACCTGAGATTGAC
>CASUON010000217.1 GCA_949457475.1 uncultured Lachnospiraceae bacterium | reverse complement strand
ATCCCGAAGTTGGAACATCCGGGAGGGCTTGCGGCCTGGTTCCAGCGTCCGGGTGGCATCAAGATTTTTTGGGCACAAATTTTATGCTGGCCAGCTTAAGTAAATGACATTGCCCGTAAAAAGTAACAACAGTTTCGCCCAGCACTTTGCATCTAGCCGGGTTCCGTTACCGTAAAACCAAGGGCCAAATGGCTTCGCGCATCTTACATCAACGGCGCGATCGCCTTCATCAAATATCCGGTCGCCTTTACCCGCAGCTTTTCTTTGCGCACGGTCTGCATCGTAACCTGGCGGCATTTTTTAAGCGTCTGCTGAAAATCCTCCTCAATCTGTGGGATGCATGCGGTATCATACAAATAGGTCGCACATTCAAAATGGTGGTACAAGCTTCGGTAGTCTAAGTTGATCGTGCCCACGACGGCTTCACGCATATCGCTGACAAATACTTTCGCGTGGACAAAACCGGGCGTATACTCATATATTTTCACGCCGGATTCCAAAAGCGACGCATAATGCCCTTTTGCCAGGGCGTAAGGAATCTTTTTATCCGGAATCCCCGGCAGCAGCAAGGCGACTTCCACGCCACGCTCCGCCGCGAATTTCAAGGCGGTTTCCAGCTCCCCATCCAAAATCAGATATGGCGACATAATATGTACATATGACAACGAGCGGTTTAAAATATCCATATATACCCGCTCCCCCAGCTTTTCATTATCCAGCGGGCAATCCCCGTAGGGGATCACATACCCCTTCGCCCCTGCCGCGGGTCGCACCGGGTAGGACAAAAAGTGCGCGGATTCGTCTTCCCTTTCATCGATCCTCCACATCTGCAAAAACATCAGCGTAAAACTTTTTACCGCCTCCCCTTGCAGCATCACAGCCGTATCTTTCCAATGCCCAAAGCGTTCTTTCTGGTTGATATATTCGTCTGCAAGGTTTACGCCCCCGTTAAAAGCCGTATGCCCGTCGATCACCAATATTTTTCTATGATCCCTGTAATTATAATGGGTAGATAGAAACGGCGTCACAGGCGAAAACATCTTACATTGGATGCCAAGCGCCCGCAGCCGCTTCGGATAATCATGCGGCAGCAGGGAAAATTCACACGTCCCATCATACATCATGCGCACGTCCACGCCCTGGGCCGCTTTTTTCGCCAGTATTTCCAGTATCTGCCCCCACATCATGCCTTCGTCTACGATAAAATATTCCAGAAAAATAAAATGCTCTGCCTGTTCCAGCTGATAGAGCATTTCCGCAAATTTGTCTTCCCCAAGCGGAAAATACGTAACTTGCGTATTTTCATATACCGGATGGCAGCTGCTGCGCTGCATATATTGGGCAAGCATGGCCGCCCCTTTATTTTGGGCGCAAAAACGCTCCATAACGCCCGCGGGCTGGGGGATGCGTTTTTTCGTATCGGTTATAATCTCATCCATGCGCTTTTTCAGGGCGCGGTGGCCGATATCGCTCTGCGTATAAAAAAATAATAACACGCCGAATACGGGCATTAGCATAATCACAATCAGCCATGTTATTTTTGCGGTGGGGTTGATGCCGCTGTTTAAAAGCCACAGCACCATAAGGACTTCCAGAAATGCCGTGCCGCCCAAAATATGCGGCATACGCGCTTCAAACCAGTTGAAGATGTTCAGATACAAGGCCACCTGCACAAGGAACAATAATAGAATCATCCCAAAACGGCTGAACACAGCGTGGGACATCCCTTTTTTCCCTTTTTTCAAAAGCAGCAGCCCTTTATTATTGGGGTTAATCTGTATCTTGTCTTTCCAGTTTCTTAGTTCTGTCTGCATGCAAATACCTCCTATGCTTTCGGATGTGTTTGAATCGTCAAGCACGCTCCAGTTTGAACTGAAACCATTTTATCATATTTTAATAAAAAGGAAATAGGCATTTTTGCATAAAATAAGCCGCAACAGGCCGTATTACAAATAAGAATACGGCCTGTTGCGGCTTATTTTATGTCCACTCGACGTATGCAGGCTGCCCCGGCATCAATTGCCTAATCTTCACGCCTTAAAGCAACCACTTCAATTTCCACAAGCGCCCCCTGCGGCAGGGCGCCTGCCTGGAATGCGGAACGCGCCGGATAGCTTCCTTCTGTAAAAAAGGTTTTATATACCTCGTTCATCTTGCCAAAATCCGAAATATCGTTCAACAGCACGGTCGTTTTGACTACATCGTCCATCGTACACCCCGCGGATTCTAAAACCGCTTTTACATTTTCCAGCGACTGCCTAGTCTGCCCTTCGATATCTTCCGCCACGATTTTGCCTGCCGCGGGCTGGATCGGAATCTGCCCGGAAAGGAACAGCAGCCTGCCGGTATCGATTCCCTGGGAATATGGCCCGATGGCTTTTGGCGCGTTATCTGTATTTAGAATCGTTTTCATTGCATCTATATCCTCCTTAACTATTTTTTATTATAATAATAAATTATCACTATTATCTTGTTCTGTCAAATACTATGCTAAATTTTCTGGTAATTGGCAGACTTACTTGCCCGTGATTAAAAAGCTAAAAAAGCCTGTGACGAACCAGTGTCCGCCACAAGCCTTTTTCCCATCGCTTTCTAATCCCTTTTAATCGTTAAAATCCTTATCCCATTCTAAGATATTACCTGTCTTGGCATGGATTTTGTATTCGTATTCATACTGCCCTTTTACCAGTTCGATTTCATAGACCGGAACACCGTCGTCCATATCGAACTCCGCTTTTACAACTGTTGCCCCAGGAACTTTGCCTTTTGCGATCTGCTTTGCTTTGGATAGGCCGATATACCCGTCGTTTGCGCTGTTATTGCCGCTGCCAGACGATGCGGACACCTTCCATTCGTATTCGATCAACGCACCGGTGCGTGCATGGTATTCCAGCTTGTAAATCTTTTTGGCGTCGGTCATTTTTACTTTGTAATAGTCTATTCCGTCGTCATATTTGCGGGCAATACTGAGTATCGTTCCCTTCTTTACCTTATTTTGAGCCAGGCTCCTACACTGCTCCTCACTGATTATAGCCTTGCTGCTGTTTGGCATAACCGCGATTTTATCCCAGCCATACGCGATCATTTTCGCGTCGGATGCCCGATAAGTGATATCGAATTTTTTATTCCCCTTTACCAGTTCTACGTCATATACGACGACGCCCTGCTCATGGTCACGTTCGACATCCGTTACCGTTGCACCCTTCACCTTTTCGAGTGCTTTTGCACTTGCTTGGCTTTCACTGCCGATCCTTGCTGCATGCGCATTCTGGGACAGCCCAAAGACGCCCGCTGCTGCAAAACAAGCAGTGAATAAAACCGTCCTGATTTGTTTCGCTACATTCATTCTTATTTCCCTCCTGGTCATTTTTCGACGCATCTATTGCAAAAACGTAAAACATGCCCCATCCGGCAAATGATACGCCGATAATTGTAGCATGCCCTGTTTTGCTTTTCTGCGCCATATAAATTATACCATAAGGAAATCATTTTCGATACATTAAATTTTCATTAAAATTTTTTAACTTTTTCTACGTCTACCCGTGTAAGCATGTGTTGGCAGTGGTTAACTTTTCATGGGGTTAGGATATGCAGAATCTAACTGCCGGATAGCCAACCTATTAGTTCTCATTGTTAAGGGATATCCCCACCCCATGAAAACTAACGTTAACAGAATGCGATTATCCAATTATATTGAATTTTGTATTGAATTTCCGCAGATTGCATGAGATAATAACATACGCAAAGAAAAACAAACACGCTCTAGAAAAGCAGCGATGCGATGAATCATAAATCTTATAGAAAGAATACCTCGGGAAACTGCCATGAAAAAAATAACTTCAAATATGCTGCAACCATATATTGTTCTTACTGAATTTCTTGGAAAAGCGCTTGGGCCGGATTATGAGGTCGCCCTGCATGATTTGACTTCCAAACACCAATCGCTAATCGCAATTGCAAACGGGCATATCAGCGGCCGCAAAATAGGCAGCCCGCTGACAAACGCCGCTTTACATATGCTATCTACCAAAGCTTATGAAACCGGCAATTATTTATGCAATTACAGCGGGATTGCGGAGAACGGGCATATGCTGCGTTCTTCCACAATGTTTATCCGCGACCCGGCCGGCACGCCGGTCGGGCTTTTATGCATTAATTTTGATGACAGCCGTTTCCAGGAGCTCCATGAAAAACTGCTCGCAGTCGTCCACCCGAATGATTTTCTAAAAGAATACCCTGGCATGGCTGCGCATACAATGCCAGTGACAGAAAACTTCCCGATGGATATCCCGTCTTTAATGCAAAAAATCTTTGACGACGCCACGCTGTCTTTGAACACTCCGATCAACCGGCTGAACCAAGAAGAGCGCAAGGACATTATCGTGCAGTTAAATGAACAGGGGCTGTTCCAGCTAAAAGGGGCAATCTCTTTTGTTGCTAAAAAATTTTCCTGCTCCACAGCTACCATATACCGCTATTTGAGTGAAATTAGTTCTTAACGACCTATTACATGGTAGCTATACCGGTTCTTAAGCCCTGCTGTGCGGTAGCTATACCAGTTCTTAAGCCCCGCTACGCGGTAATTAGGCCCCGCAAGTCTATAAGCGCGTGGCGCGGGCATTTTATTACGCACATGCCGCAGCTTAAACATGCCGCTTCGTCTATCTGCGCGCAGCAGCCGACCACCTTGACTGCGCCGGCCGTACAGATTTTTTCACAAACGCCACAGCCGATACAGCTGGACGTGCAGGTTATGCGCGCCTCTTTTCCTTTTTGTTTATCCAACTTCCTCTCACTCTCATATGGGGTGCCGTGAATCGGCAGGCAATACCTGCGTTCTCCGTCCAGGCGGAAATAGGCGTCTGCAATTGCAGGCGCTGTCGGAATAGAAGTAATCTCCCCAATACCGATCGCCCCGCAGGCGACATCCAGCCCCGGCTTGTCAATTACGGCCGCATGGATTTTTGGAATCTCATGCGCGCGAAACAGCCCAAGGGAACCATATTTGTCAATCGGGCGGCAGTCCGCATCGATCGGATAGCGTTCCCGCAACGCAAAGCCCATGGACATAACGACCCCTCCTTCAATCTGGCCTTCGCAAGAAAGCGGGTTGACCGCTTTGCCGACGTCGTGCGCCGCTGTAATCGTATCAATCTTTCCAGTCGCCTTATCCAAAACGCACATCTGCGTCGCGTAGCCGTAGGCCACATGGGACACCGGGTTAGGCACATCCGAGCCAAGCGGGTCGGTTTTGGCGAGGTATTCGCCGTAAAATACCCGCCCGGCAAGGTCGCCCAGCGCCTTCCCCCCTTTTTTCGCCTCCATCAGCTTTTCACAGGCACGCCGGCATGCTTCGCCGGTAATCATCGTCTGGCGCGAGCCTGAGGTCGTGCCGGAATCTGGCGCAATCCATGTGTTGCTGCGTTCGTATACGATTTCTTCTGGCTTTACGTCCGTATTGGAAACGACCATCTGCACGAGCACCGTGCCAAGCCCCTGCCCGATGCAGGACGCGCCGGAATAAATATGCAGCTTATGGGCTTTTTCCACAATCAGTTTTACACGCCCGGTATCGGGGATGCCAACGCCAACCCCAGCGTTTTTCATCGCGCAGGCAATGCCAACCGGCTTTCCGGCCGCCCATGCCTGTTCATACGCTTCTTTGACGGCCTCCAGCGTCTCCACCAGCCCGGTCGGCGCGCCGGCAATCTGCCCGTTTGGCAGTACGCCGCCCGGCCGTATCGCGTTGCGGTAGCGGATTTCCCATGGCGTAATGCCGACTTCATCCGCCATCATATTTAACAGCGTCTCCATCGCAAAGCAGGTCTGCGTCACCCCAAACCCGCGGAACGCCCCGGCCGGCGGATTGTTCGTATAATAAGCCGTGCCTTCAATCTCAAAATTT
>CASUON010000216.1 GCA_949457475.1 uncultured Lachnospiraceae bacterium | reverse complement strand
CTACCGTCTACAATACGCCGAAGACCGGCATACGATACAGCCGGACCATTTCGAAATCTATGTAAACAGCGCGTATATTTACACCTGGCAGCTGTAGCTTTGAACAAATCAATCTTCTTATACATCCTTTTGAAATTCTAAAATATCGCCGGGCTGACAGTCTAATGCGTCACAAATGGCGTTTAAGGTTGAAAAGCGGATTGCGCTTACTTTACCTGTTTTGATTTTGGATAAATTGACATTTGCAATACCAACTTTTTCGGATAGTTCGTTCAGGCTTATTTTCCTATCCGCCATCATCCTGTCAAGCCTTAGAATAATCGACATATTGTATCTCCTTTATAGCGTTTCATCTACTTCTTGCTGCAGCTCACACCCATAATCAAAAATAAGGGAGATACAAAACAGGATGAGGGCAAACAAACCGCACATAAAGAACGAGGCAAATGACAATTTAAAAACGGAAAGCACCGAAAATACAGCGAACGCTAAAATATACAGTGCAATTTTTCGTATCTGGACCGCTGTTTTAGGCGCAAAAGGAGAATTTCCTTTGCCGATGCAGCCAAATATTCTTTTGGCATGATACAGGGCGAAAAAGGTGCAGATAAGCTCTCCAAGACAACAAATGAAAAAGAACACGCATTGCCCAAAGCTATATGCCTGCCCTTCATGGACAGTCGTTTCCCATACGGTTTGAAACATCTCCGGCGAGAAAAGGGGCACGCAAATGATAACCATGATTCCTATAAATAACGCCACGCTGAATACGCCGAAAAGAATGCAGCCAATGTTTAGAAGTATGGATATCATGTGAGCAGATTTTTTCAAAGTTTTTTGTTTCAGTTCCATCAGCTTCATAAGAAGAAACTCCTTTCATTTCTTTACTCACAGTATATCATACAACATATCTTTGTCAATAAATTTTTAATGTTTATCATTAAAAATTTATTGACACGCATTAATATACATGAAACATACAACGATACGGGAGGCTGCCCCATATAGCGCCGTCCAGGAAAAATCCCTTAACCTGGCCCAATTTCATCGCCTTGCCCTAGTACTCCATCCAGATATTTTCTCAGTTCATCAACATCCGACTGCTGGATCATCTGGTTGCTGTAAAGGGTAGCTACCATATTCTGGATAGAATTGTGATACATTTTTTCCAGAAAATGGCTGCTTTCCTTGGCTTTATAGTCATCTTCCGCTATGATCGCGGTATACAAATTGACGTCTTTGGAACGGTCGCAGGCTACAAACCCTTTGCCGGATAACCGCGTAAGGGACGTCATCAGCGTAGAAAGCTGCCATTTCCGCCGCCCATACAGCTGTTTCAATATATAATTAGAAGTAACAGGCTCCTTAGCGTCCCAAATTGCCTGCATAATTTCCAGTTCTGCCTCTCCCAGGCTTTTTATATTCTTTTTCAACTCTTATTATTCTCCTTATGCAGATGTTGCATGCATTATACATCTGCATAACAAACTTGTCAACTGTATACTTGAGATGAAGCAGAATATGGCATCCCCATTTAATGGCACCCTCTGCAACGGCTGCAGTCCCCTCCGCATCCGGATTTCCCCGCTTTTTTGTCCCGTACCATACTTCTGATCACCAGGCATACAACTGCCACAAGGATTGCCCCTACGAAAAATGTACCCAATACAACCACCTCCTATTTTAAGCTCCTACTTTACATGCGCGGCGCCACCGCTGTATGCGCCACTGCTTTTGCCTGCACGCCTTCTTTATACGGGCGAAACAGTAGATATACAAATACCGCTGCCAGTATTGCCGCGACAACCGTCCAGACGCCAAACTGCCCGGCTGTAAGCAGCATTCCAAACTGATAAATGCACAAGGATACAACATACGCCAGGCCGCACTGGTAGCCGATGGCAAACCAGAACCATCTGCCGCTGTTCATCTCCCTGCGGATCGCCCCCATCGCTGCAAAGCACGGCGCGCAAAGCAGGTTGAATACAAGAAACGAATAAGCTGCGACCGGAGCCAGTTCCGCGGCCAGGCTGCCCCAAATCTGCGCCCCGTCTTCCGCTACTTCCGCAAACCCAAAAAGCATCCCAAACGTACTTACAACATTCTCTTTTGCGACCAGCCCGGTTACCGCCGCAACCGCCATCTTCCAGTTGCCCCAGCCAAGCGGCGCAAATACCCATGCTACCATGCCCCCGATCGTAGACAAGATACTGCTGCTTAATTCTTCTGCTTCCAGCATCTGAAAGCTGCCGTCTTTCCAGCCAAACGTCATAAAAAACCAGATCACGATCGTAGAGAGCAATATAATTGTACCAGCCTTTTTGATAAAAGACCAGCCCCTTTCCCACATGCTCCTTACGATATTTCCCACGGTCGGCAGGTGGTAAGCCGGCAGCTCCATGACAAACGGCGCCGGATCCCCGGCAAACATATTTGTCTTTTTTAATATAATGCCGGAGCAGATCACCGCCGCTATTCCAACAAAATAGCAGCTGGCAGACACCCAGCCCGCATTGTCAAAAATAGCCCCCGCAATCAGCGCGATGATCGGCAGCTTTGCGCCGCACGGGATAAAGGTCGTAGTCATAATTGTCATTTTGCGGTCCCTGTCATTTTCAATCGTGCGGGACGCCATAATTCCCGGCACGCCGCATCCGCTGCCAATCAGCATAGGGATAAACGACTTTCCGGATAAGCCAAACTTACGGAACATCCGGTCCATAATAAACGCAATCCGCGCCATATAGCCGCATGCTTCTAAAAAAGCAAGGAACAAAAACAGGACAAGCATCTGCGGCACAAAACCAAGCACCGCGCCCACGCCAGCTACTATGCCGTCCAGAATCAGGCCTTGCAGCCAGCCAGCGCAATGGACGGCCTGCAAAGCCCCTTCTACAAGCGACGGAATCCCAGGCACCGCAATCCCAAACAAACTCCAGCCTTCGCCAAACACTCCGTCGTTTGCCCACGCGGTCGCCCAGTCGCCCACAGTAGTCACCGATACATAGTAGATCACATACATGACCGCCGCAAAAATCGGCAGGGCCAGCCAGCGGTTTGTAACAATGCGGTCAATCCGGTCAGAAACCGTCTGTTTCCCTGTTCCATTTTTTATCCCGCAGTCTTTTAACATTGACGCGATCCATACATACCTTTCATTTGTAATTATGCTTTCCGCATCGTCGTCAAACTGGCTTTCCAACGTTTCTATCAAATCGGATACATCTGGCGCCTGCTTGGGCAGGGCATTGACCTTCTCGTCTTTTTCTAGCAATTTCACCGCGAAAAACCGCCGCTGCCCCTGCGGAATATCCGCGCCAAGCCGTTCTTCCACCGCACGCACTACCCGTTCTACCTCCGTCGTAAACGCAGGCGCCCGGTGCGTCGCCTGCCCGCTTTGCGCAAGCATAACGGCCCGTTCTGCCACTGTTTGGATGCCTGTGCCTTTCAACGCGGAAATCTCCACTACTTCGCACCCCAGCTTCTTCGCCAGTCGGCCGCTATGTACCGCGCCGCCGGTCTTTTCTAAAATATCGGCCATATTTACCGCTACAATAACTGGAATTCCAAGCTCCAGCAGCTGCGTCGTCAAATACAGGTTGCGCTCCATATTTGTGCCGTCTACAATATTGATAACCGCATCCGGCCGTTCAGCAATTAAATAATTTCTCGCGACAACTTCTTCCATCGTATATGGGGACAACGAATAAATGCCAGGCAGGTCGATAATTGCGACGTCTTTGTTCCCTTTCAGCCTGCCTTCCTTTTTTTCCACAGTCACCCCGGGCCAGTTGCCGACAAACTGGTTCGAACCAGTCAGCGCATTAAATAATGTTGTCTTTCCGCTGTTTGGGTTTCCTGCCAATGCAATTTTAACAGCCATTTTTTACTCCTTTTCCACTGCTGTAGTTTTTATACACTACTATTTATTCTTTACTTCTACTATTTGTTCTTTACTTCTACTTTTTATTAGTATTGACTAACTCACGGCTAAAAAAAACCGCTGCTACCCAACTTCAATCATTTCTGCGTCTGCCTTGCGCAAGGACAATTCATATCCGCGCACAGACACCTGTACCGGGTCTCCCAGCGGGGCTACTTTTCTAATATATATGGAAATCCCCTTCGTAATACCCATATCCATAATCCGCCGCTTCACTGGCCCCGCCCCGTTTAATCTTAAAACCGTAACGGTCTGCCCTACTTGTGCATCTTTTAACGTCTTCATGTTCCGCTCCTTACTACAAATATTTTATTTGCCATATCTTTGCCGATCGCAACCCTGGAATCTTTGATGTTAACAATCATATTCCCATTCAGTTCGGATACAACCGTCACCGCGGCGCCGGCCACAAACCCCAGGTTTTCCAAAAACCTGCGCGTATCTTCCCTTCCCCCGACCCTCTTGATCCTGCCGGGTTCCCCTGCCTGAATCATGGACAGCGGCATATGCACACCTTCTTTCTTATTCACATTTTTTATATGATTTGAAGTTCTGTTCTCCTTCTTTTAGTTAGTATATACTAATATATGTTAGCTGTCAAGTCTTTTGAAGATTTCATTTCATTATTCTTACTTGCGTTGATATAGTTGCCATTATAATTCACTCCTTTTTTCTTTTATAAAACTACAATATGTTTACATTGTCAATCATTTGTTAGACTTAATAAAAGAAAACATTTTACACTCTATTGTCGAGAAAAAATACAGTCATATAATTGCCCGATAATTTTTTAACAACAATATAAAACAGATACCCGTTGAAACTGTCTGCAAATCAACAAAGGCCTGCGCATAACAAATTGCGCAAGCCCTTATTGACAAAAAACGCCAAATACGTCCCTTTTAAAGTTTGGAATACCCGAATCCGTTTACTACCGCCTCGATCCTAGTACCCTGCCTGCAAAACGGGCAATCCGCTTTTGGGAACGCCTGGTAGCCGATGACATTGTTCCCGTCAAACAGGCTTTGTACTTTCGTGTTATTGACTTCCTTTACCGTACTGAAGATCGAGCCAATGCCCTCGATGATTCCGCCGTAATACTGGATGCCGTCCATGCTCCTGCGAATTGTTTCGCCGGTTGTCGTAGTCGCCAAAAGCAGGATAATATGTTTTCCGGCAATCATATATTTCGTATTGTCACGGAAGATCATCTGGTTATCCCGGCTCTGCTCCGGAGAAATCACATAAACCGTCTCATGCTGATTAGTCGAAGATACATGGTCTTTTTCAAAATCCTTTGCCAGAAACGCCCCGATCACTTCCGTACCGTCCATGCAGACAATCGTGTCTACGTAGTTTAAATGGCCGAATTTGTGCGCCATAATCCTGGCTGCTTCTTCTGCTTCTCCAATACGCGCTTTAATGCTTGTCACATCCACGTAAAAATTAATATGCGAGTTGCTTGTGGCAAAATGGCCCGGCATTGCGTGTAATGCCAGCTTGTTGCTTTCCCTTGAATAAAATTTTACGATACGTTCCTCCATATTTGGTCCCCTTTCTAAACAAACGCTCGAATGCTCCTTCCTTCTACTAGCCGCAAAGCTCTTTGACGGCCCATCCCGCCTGCCTGCCGTGCGTAAGCTTTCCTGTACAGTACCTTTATGCGGCTGCCGCTGTGCCAAACACAAATGCAACCATACAAGCCATATCTATCTTAGTCCTTTTTTCCCCTTTTCGCAATATGTATTACAAACTTTACCCCGCTTGCAGTTACTGTCTTACTTTTCACGGGGGGATATGCAGAATATACTATATCCGGCCGTTAAATTCTAAAAGTTTTGTGCTACCCGAACGCTGGAACCAGGCCGCAAGCCCTCTCTGATGTTCCAACTTCGGGATGTAAGAAATTCTAAGCATCCTGCGTAAAAGTATTCATACCGGACGGACCGGAGATTGACCGCCATCCATGGCGC
>CASUON010000215.1 GCA_949457475.1 uncultured Lachnospiraceae bacterium | reverse complement strand
CCAAAAGTAGTGGTTTATGTTATACTTGCGTTATGGGAACATGGAAATCTAAAAACAGACATAAATATCTGCTGTAGTATCACATAATTTTTGTATGCAAATACAGAAAGAAACTGTTGGCATCAAAGCAGATATCGGATGATATAAAACGGCTTTCGCATGAGATATGCCAGAAACATCACGTCATGATCAAATACATGGAAACGGTTAAAGACCATATCCATTACATGATAGAAACAGAACCAACAATGTCTGTTAGTAAAATCGTAAACTTAATAAAGAGTTACACGACATATCACATATGGAAAAGGTATCCGAATGATTTGCGAAAACACTTTTGGAAGGGACGCACTTTCTGGATAGACGGATATTTTGCGTGCAGTGTTGGGAATGTTTCAGAAGAAATGCTGGGAAAATACATAGAAAACCAGGGATAGAAAGGCGGTGGCAGAAAATGTTAAAAGCGTATAAATACAGGATATATCCAAACAAAGAACAAAAAGTACAGATTGCAAAAACATTTGGCTGCTGCCGTTTCGTTTATAACCAGGCCCTTGCATATCGGAAAGATGCTTACGAAAAAGAAAAGAAGTCCGTCAGCAAAACAGACTGCAATAATTACTGTAACAGGGAATTAAAGAAAGAATATGAATGGCTGAGGCAAGTCGATAAATTTGCCCTGACAAATGCCATATACAATATGGATGCAGCATACCAGAAATTTTTCAGGGAACATGCAGGATATCCGAAATTCAAAAGCAGGCATGACAACCATAAGTCTTATACTACAAATTTTACAAATGGGAATATTGCAGTTGATTTTGAGGGTGGAAAAATAAAACTGCCAAAGTTAAAAGAAGTAAAAGCAAAAGTGCATAGGGAATTTGAGGGGCAGGTAAAATCAGCCACAATTTCCCAGGTGCCAAGTGGAAAGTATTATGTGTCAGCGCTGGTGGAAACAATTAATTCTGAGATGCCGCATACAGATAAAAATATAGGGCTGGATTTAGGCATAAAAGATTTATGTATTACATCATATGGAAAAAAGTACGAAAATCCAAAGACAATAAAAAGATATGGGAAAAAACTGGCAAAGCTGCAAAGAAAGCTGGAACATAAAGAAAAGAGGAGCAGGAATTATTATAAACAGAAAAGGAAAATTGCATTATGCCATGAGAAGATAACTAATACCAGAAAAGATTATCTGCATAAAGTTTCACATGAGATTGTCAGCGAAAACCAAGTGATAGTTTCAGAGAACTTACAGATAAAAAATATGGTAAAGAATCATCACCTGGCAAAATCAATAGCAGATGTGTCGTGGTACGAATTAACAAGGCAGTTAGAATACAAGGCTTCATGGAATGAGAGGCAGTATATCAAAATAGATACATTCTATGCCAGCAGCCAGCTGTGTTCTAATTGTGGATACCAAAATGCAGATACGAAAGATTTATCAGTCAGGGAATGGATATGCCCTGTTTGCGGTGCAGTGCATGATAGGGATATAAATGCAGCAAAGAATATTTTAGCAGAGGGACTAAGACAAACAGCATGAGATAATATAAATACAAGTAGGGATGGTATAGCCCGAATTAACGCCTGTGGAGATAGTAGGTTACGAGGTCGGTGAAGCAGGAAGCCCATTGGCTTTAGACAATGGGTAGTTCACAGTTATAAGCCTCTGATGTTATATGTCGATGATTTTGACGGACTGCAGCGTACACGATATGAATTTTCTTCGGATAAAGGGCAGAAGTTGACAGGATATATGTATCGATATGGAAAAAACCAGCGCGGTATCGTTGTTATTGCGCACGGGTTTGGCGGGGGCGGGCATAATTCCTATATGGACTGCGCAAATTATTTTGCACACCATGGCTATTATGTTTTTGCATATGACGCCACAGGAAATGACGAAAGCGAGGGCGAAGGGGTCGGAGGAATACCGCAAGGGGTGATAGACCTTGATTACGCCATTTCATATGTGGAAGAAAGCGAGGATTTTGCGGATTTACCGATTGTTTTATTTGGGCATAGCTGGGGTGGCTATAGCGTTTGCAGCGTCCTTACATATCGCCCCGAAGTAAAAGCCGTTATTACGTGCTCGGGCTTTAACAGTTCTGCAGGGCTTTTTGAAGCGGAAGGAAAAAAGCAGGCCGGTAACGGTATTTATATTATGATGCCATTTGTGAAGCTGCATGAATTTATGAAATATGGCGGTTATGCTTCTAATACGGCGATCCAAGGTTTTTCATCGACGCAGGCGGCTGTTATGGTTGTTCATAGCGCCGATGACGACGTTGTCCCGATGGAGTATGGCTATGATATCTATTATGACAAGTATCAAAAAGATCCAAGGTTTTGTTTTCTACGTTTTGAGGATAAAGGGCACAATCATGTTTACGATGAGAGGGGCTATATCGAAGCGTTCAATGCGGGTTTTGACAAATGGCTGGAAACGCTAGATTATGACTATAAAGATGCAGAAAATAAGGAACAATTTGCAAAAGATAAAGCTGATTATATAAATAGCAATCTAGAACGGGATAAGTGGTGCCATATGCTGAACCTGGAGCTATTCGAGGATTTTGTCAGTTTTTATGACAAGCATTTAAGATAACAAACTTAAGCACTTAGGCAATCTGTATCTAAGTGCTTTTCTTGTATTTTGATTTATGCTGATTTATGCGTAAATTTGTATTTTTTTGAAAAAAACTTGATTTTTATCCTGCCGTATTGTAGAGTAGTTTTGGTGAATTTGTATGAATGAGGATATCAATGTAAATAAGGAACCTGCATATAAGGTGCAGATGAAAAATAAAAAGCCGGCGTATGGGGTGCCGGCGAAAGATAAAAAGCTGGCGTATGAGGGACAGTCAGAAAATAGAAAGCCAGCTTATAAGCAACAGGCGGATAGCAGTGGCGGGTATGCCAGCGCTTTGAAAGCCGCATTCCCATATACGATTCCGGTGCTGACTGGTTATTTATTTATTGGGTTTGCGTTTGGGGTAATGTTTCAAGAAAAGGGGTATCATTTTCTTTGGGCAGGGTTTGTAAGCCTGGTTGTATACGCAGGCAGTGGACAATACCTGGCGGTGAACTTCTTTGCGCCTGGGGTCAGCATGCTGCAAATTGTATTCCTGGAGTTTATGGTGAATATCCGGCATATTTTTTATGGACTGTCTATGCTGGAGCGATTTTCAAAAATGGGAAAAAAACGGCTGTATATGATCTTTTCGCTGACCGATGAGACGTATTCGCTGTTGTGCCTTACAAAAGTTCCAAAGGGCGTCGATGAAACGAAATTTTTGTTGTCTATCGCGGCGCTGGATCAAAGTTATTGGATTCTTGGGTCGATGCTGGGGGCGGCGGTCGGCTCCGCAGTACCGTTTGATGCAACCGGTATCGATTTTGCAATGACGGCGCTGTTTGCCGTGATCTTTGTAGAGCAGTGGCTTTCTGCGAAAAACCATGTGCCGGCTTATATCGGGCTGGGCTGTACGCTTGCCTGCCTAGTTCTTTTTGGCCCGGATAATTTTATCCTTCCGTCGATGGTTTGTATTATGGCGCTGCTGCTTTCCGGCAGAAACATAGTAGAACCAGCAGAAAAAGCACGATAGATAAGCAAAGTAGAAGAACCGGGGGAGGAAAAAGTTATGCCGATTAGTCTGGAAAAGACGTTGCTTACAATTTTTATAACAGGGTTGACCGTATTTTTTACAAGGCTGATTCCATTTTTGTTTTTTCCACCGGAAAAGGAAATCCCGCCGATGATACAGTATCTGGGCCGGGCGCTGCCGCCAGCGGTGATTGGAATGCTGCTGGTCTATTGCCTAAAAGGCGTCAGCCTGGCCGCGTTTCCTTTTGGCGTGCCGGAAATGGCTGCGCTCGCGGTGGTCATTGCGCTTCATGTATGGAAACGGAACAACCTGCTGAGCATTGGGGTGGGGACAGTGCTTTATATGCTGCTTGTGCAGACCGTATTTGCCGGAAACTGACGCTGAAGAAAGAAGCAGGGGCCATTGTCATTCAGACAAAAAGATTGTTGGAAACTGACGTTGCAAAAAAAGCAGAAGCCATGCGATTCAGACAAAAAACAGGAGGAAATGAAAAGCTATGAAAAAGGAACCATTTGTAACAAACGAACAGTTGGAGGACATTGTAAAACAGTTTCCAACGCCGTTTCATTTATATGATGAAAAAGGGATACGCGCGAACGCGAAGGCGGTAAAGGAGGCATTTGCCTGGAATAAAGGGTTTAAAGAATATTTCGCTGTAAAAGCAACGCCGAATCCATTTATCATAAAAATCCTGCATGAATATGGATGCGGATGCGACGCTTCTTCCCTGACGGAATTAATGCTTTCGGACGCAATTGGGATTCGTGGGGAAGATATTATGTTTTCTTCGAACGATACGCCGGCAGAAGAGTTTTTGTTTGCAGATGAACTGGGCGCGATCATTAACCTGGATGATTTTACGCATATTGATTTTCTGGAAAAAACGCTTGGGAAGATTCCGGAGACAATCAGCTGTCGGTACAACCCGGGCGGTGTATACGAGATTAGCAATGGAATTATGGACAACCCAGGGGACGCTAAATACGGCTTTACAAAAGAGCAGCTGTTTGAAGGGTACGCGCTGTTAAAGGAAAAAGGAGCGAAACGGTTTGGGCTGCATTCGTTTCTGGTCAGCAATACGGTGACGAACGATTATTATCCAGCGCTGGCGAAGACACTGTTTGAGCTGGCAGTGGAATTGAAACAAAAACTGGGGATTTCTATCAGCTTTATCAATCTGTCCGGCGGCGTAGGGATCGCCTATGAGCCAGGGCAGGAGCCAAACGACATCCGGGCGATCGGAGAAGGGGTGCGCAAAGTATATGAGGAAACCCTGGTGCCGGCAGGCCTTGGGGATGTAGCGATTTATACAGAGATGGGGCGTTTTATGACAGGGCCTTACGGCTGCCTGGTTACAAAGGCGATCCATGAAAAGCACACCTACAAAGATTATATTGGCGTGGACGCGTGTGCGGCGAACCTGATGCGCCCGGCGATGTATGGCGCTTACCACCATATTACGGTTATGGGCAAAGAATCGCAGCCGCATGACCATAAGTACGATATTACCGGTTCGTTGTGTGAAAACAACGACAAATTTGCGGTAGACCGCATGCTGCCAAAGATTGACAAGGGCGATCTGCTTGTTATCCACGATACAGGTGCGCACGGTTTTTCTATGGGGTATAATTATAATGGCAGGCTCTGGTCGGCAGAGGTGCTGTTAAAAGAAGATGGGACGCCGCAGTTGATACGCAGGGCGCAGACGCCGGAAGATTATTTTGCGACATTTGACTGTTTTACAATCCTGAAAGATATGAAACATCCTTATGTATAAGTATGCGTAAGAAAGTACAAGTATTTATAAAAAGCATCTGTATGTATTAAGAAATTTTTGTTTATATAAGTAGAAAAGAAAGACAGAAAAATAGGAAGTCCGGGGTACGGCCTTCCTGTTTTTCTTCTCGTTTGGTACTTTATTTTTTGGGGTAATCTGATAAGCGGAGTTTTAGGCTTGTTTTGCGAATATAAGAAAAATCCCCGCAAATACTAGATTTACGGGGTTTCCCAAGGGTTAAATGCAGAAGATGGGACTTGAACCCACACATAGTCACCTACGTCAGATTTTGAGTCTGATGCGTCTGCCATTCCGCCACTTCTGCAACTAAATAATATTTAATCATTTTTACTTCGTTGTTTCCCAACAAAAAATATTTTAGCACATTTTTGACGTGTGTGCAACTGTTTTTTTCATTTTTTTCAAGCTTTTTGTTAAATTATTACTTTTCACGGGATGGGGATATGCAGAATATACTATCAAAAGAAAAATAATAGGTTGTTATCCGGCCGTTAAATTCT
>CASUON010000214.1 GCA_949457475.1 uncultured Lachnospiraceae bacterium | reverse complement strand
TGATACACGGAATCTTGTAGACGTTCTATAAGTGTGCTAAACTGAACCCAACGACAATCAATGTTTGAGAGGGCGAATTATCATGAAAAATCTAATACGATTGACAGATTATAATATGGACGAAATCACAGAAATCTTTAAAATTGCAGATGAAATGACAACGGAAAAATACAGAAATTTTTTAAAGGGTAAAACGGCTGTGATGTTTTTCCAAATACCAGTATCAGAACGAGGGTAACTTTTGAAAAAGGTATTTATCTTTTAGACGGACAAGCTATTTTATTCCCAACAGAAACGCTTGATAAAAAAGAAGATTTGCAAGACGTTTTTGGATAAATGGCAAAAATTTGTCGAAAAACAGCCGGAACCAGGCAGCAGGCCCGTCCGGATGTGACTGTGAAGGACTTCTTGCATTCCGGAGCGGAACATCCGGACGGGCCTGCTGCCTGGTTCCGACGTCCGGGATACTCTGGTAAAACAAACTTGCAAGGTAGGCCTACAACATTGTGGCAAGGCATCCCACAATGGCCATGCAGTACGGGACATATTTTCCGTTATCCGGATGGGAATAGTATTCGATAAAACTGCGCAGGTCTTCTTGCGAATAATCCGCTTCATCAAAAACTTCCGAACCTTCAATCGCCTCGCGCCGGCTGCGCTGCAGATGATAGCTGTCCAGCCCCAGATGGCGGATCATCTGCCTAGCTATGGCGGCTGTCTTCTGCCCGCCGGCACAGTAGATGGCCCCGTCAAACCCATAGCGGAACATTTCTTCGACCGCTTCATCCGATGGGGATACCATATCCTGGCTCCACCAGTTTTCTTTCCGGTGCCCGCAATGGTCGTCTTCCAAAAGAAACGCCGCTTCGCCGTTGCACGACGCGAACAGGTTCCGGTAGTCCATGTCCAGGCTTCGGAACTGTTCTTTTGGCAAAAAATGTTCGATGTGGGCGTCCCCCGGAACGATCCGTTTCATACAATAGCAGCAGATATACCCCTGTTCGCGCGTCAGCTCTTCGCGCAGCCGCAGCCGCCGCTTTCCGCCGTCTTCATCACTGGTAGAAAAATCTCCTTTGTAACGCGCCTGCCTGCCGTATTTCTGGTAAAAATCCTTTTTCCACTGTTCAAACCAGGCAGGCGGAGCCTGTTTTTCTACTTTTTTCATATACGTCCCATCCTATATGCTATATGCTCCATGTTCTTCGCTTTCCCGTCTGCATCTTTTTTCCTGAGAATTGGAATAAGAAAAGGAGCTGTTTATACGCCCCTTGCTTTTCTTTTTCCCCTTGAAATGAGTACCCGGGCTTTGGCAACGCCGTCCGCATAACCGCCGGAAAGCTCATCTACATAATCCGCGATTTCTTCTGCCCTTTCAAAATCCCCGCCTTCGATACAGGTGTACATTTCCGTCAGAAGCTCCTTTACCCTGGAATGGACGGACGCGGTGCCCATGACTTCCTCTAGGATCACATTCGCGTCCCATCCGAGAAAAGACCGGTAGGGCTTTAGCCGCACCTGTCCGTTTTGCCGCAGCATATAAAACAGGTTGCACGTATCATCCAATTCACCCAAAATCTGCGGCGAATGGGTTGTGATTAAAAATTGGATATTCGGAAAAGTCCGCCTTAATACGCCCGCCACCTTCCGCTGCCAGGAAGTATGCATATGCAGATCCAACTCGTCGATCAGCACAACGCCCTGCCCTTCCAGCGGGTTGGGCAGGTTTGGATTTGCCAGGGCCATCCGCCGCGCCAGGTCCCCAAACAGCGCGATTGTACATTTTTCACCGTCGGAGAGCTGGTTGAGCTTTAAATATTTCCCGTCTTTTTTTACTTTCATTGCCAGCGGATGGCGGTCGATATGGATGTCCTCAAAACCTTCCAGCATAGAGAGCATTGCTTTTTTTACCGCAAACAGGCTGCGGTCTTCATAGTCTGGGGACGTCCGGACTTTTTCCTGGTTTTCAATATCTTCCTGGTTGCGGAACCATTGGAACAGGTTGCGAAAGTCAATCTTGCTTTCCATCGCCCGGTCAAACGCGCTCAACTTTGTAAAACGGTGTTTATTGGAGGCTTGTACTGGCACGTCCAACACGAGCCGGTTGACGCCGTAATTGACAAAAATTGGCATGTTTTTTTCATCCTCAGCTTCTATCCAGTTGCTATTTTCATCCTCGTATCCTTTTTCCATATACCGTGTTTCAAAAGCAGCCGCTAATTCTTTTAGCCCCTGCGTACCGCCGCGCTTTGCCCCGGCCTTTTTCAGCGTGCAGCCGCAGGCTATCTCGCAGCCATCCGGAAAGGAAAAGACGATCGAAACCAAAGCCGCCGATTTCCCGTAGCTGATATCGTCAGCATGAAATTCCGCAAGCTTTTTCGACGCGGTCAGTTTTGCGATCAGGTTCGCGTACACAAGGGCGACCCCGCGCAGCAGCGAGGACTTCCCCGCGCCGTTAATCCCGAAAAGTACCGTACTTTTGCCGCTTAGCTGGATGGTAAGGTCTTCGATCCCTTTAAAATGTTGCAGCCGGATGGTTTGTATTTTCATCGATATACGCTCCTACGCTTTTCTCCATACCATTTTATTGACGATCCCTGTATAAGACTGGATGATCTTAATAACTTTTGTGCTTACATTTTCTTCCACGTAATCCGGCACTGGAACCCCGTGTATCGCTGCGCGGTTCATGCCTACGGCTAGTTCTACCGCCTGCAGCAAGGACGTCTCTTCTATGCCAGCCAGTACGAAGCACGCCTTTTCCATCGCCTCTGGGCGTTCGGTACTTGTCCGTATGCATACCGCCGGGAACGGCTTGTGGATGCTGGTAAAAAAGCTGCTCTCTTCCGGCAGCGTGCCCGAGTCAGAGACAACGGCAAACGCGTGCATCTGCAGGCAGTTATAGTCGTGAAAGCCGAGCGGTTCATGCTGTATGACGCGCTCGTCCAGCTGGAAACCGGAACGTTCCAGCCGGTTGCGGCTTCTTGGATGGCAGCTGTATAAAACTGGCATATCATACGTCTGCGCCATTTTGTTGATCGCTTGAAACAGGCTCGTAAAATTCTTTTCCGTATCGATATTTTCTTCGCGGTGTGCGGAAAGCAGGATATAGCGGCCTTTTTGCAGGTTTAGCCTTTGGTGGATATCGGACTGCTCAATCTGATCCAGATTTGCGCGCAGCACTTCCGCCATCGGAGAACCAGTGACAAACGTGCGCTCTTTCGGCAGCCCGCATTCCGCCAGGTAGCGCCTGGCATGTTCGCTGTACGCCAAGTTGACATCTGAGATAATATCTACGATCCGCCGGTTTGTTTCTTCCGGCAGGCATTCATCTTTGCACCGGTTGCCAGCCTCCATATGGAAGATCGGGATATGCAGGCGCTTGGCGCCAATCGCCGACAGGCAGGAATTCGTATCGCCCAATACTAAAAGCGCGTCCGGCTGCAGCTGCGCCATCAGCTCATACGAGCTTGCGATAATATTCCCCATCGTCTCGCCCAGGTCCGCGCCAACCGCATCCAGGTACACTTCCGGTTCTTCCAGCGCCAGGTCGCGGAAAAAAATGCCGTTTAAATTATAATCATAATTTTGCCCAGTGTGCGCCAGTATGACGTCAAAATACCTGCGGCTTTTTCGAATCACTTCCGACAGGCGGATAATCTCCGGACGCGTGCCGACAATAATCAAAAGCTTCAGCCGCCCGTCATTTTGAAACGAAATACCGCCCGTCCCTTCTACCGTTAATTCATTCATAATAGTCTACCACCTTTTCTTTCCATTTATTCAGTTATCCGTCATAAAGATATAAACACACAAGGGCGGGGAAGAATCGTCCACGCCGTGAACCGGCCCTATGGCATCTCCCCCGCCTGCTTATCCTATTTTATTTCCTATTCTACCGTTACCGACTTCGCCAAGTTCCTCGGTTTGTCAACATCCAGCCCTTTCGCGCAGCTTACATAATACCCCATAAGCTGCAGCGGGATGATCGCCAGGCTCGTTGTAAAATGCGGGTCTGTATTTGGAATATAGACGGTAAAATCCGCCGTATCCTCGATCGAATAGTTGCCGTAATTTGTAAGGCCCATTAAGTACGCGCCGCGGCTTTTTACTTCCACCATATTCGAAAGCGTCTTTTCAAACAATTTATCCTGCGTCAGCACGCCAATCACCAGCGTGCCGTCTTCCACCAGCGAAATCGTGCCGTGCTTTAATTCGCCCGCCGCGTAGGCTTCCGAATGCACATAGCTGATTTCTTTCATTTTCAGGCTGCCTTCCAAGCTGATGGCATGGTCGATGCCCCTGCCAATAAAGAAAATATCGTGCACATTTGCGAACTTGCTGGCAAACCACTGCACCCGTTCTTTGTCTTCCAGCACTTTTGCAATTTTATCCGGCAAGAGCATCAGCTCTTCTACCATCTTTGTGTATTTCTGCCCGTCGATAACGCCGCGCACATACGCAAACTGGATGGCAAGCAGATAGCTGGCCGCTAGCTGTGTACTGTAGGCCTTCGTTGTTGCAACCGCAATTTCTGGCCCTGCAAGCGTATAAAAGACATTATCCGCCTCCCGCGGGATGCTGGAGCCAACGACATTGACAATCGCCAGCGTACGGATGCCTTTTTGTTTTGCTTCCCGTAGCGCCGCCAGGCTGTCTGCGGTTTCTCCGGACTGGCTGATAATAATCACGATTGAATTTTCATCTAACAGCGGGTTGCGGTAGCGAAATTCCGAACCCAGGTCGACTTCTACCGGTATCCGCGCAAGGTCTTCTATAACATATTTAGCCGTGATGCCCACATGGTAGGCGCTGCCGCAGGCTACGATATACAGCCTGGAAATATTGCGTATTTCATCTTCCGACAATCCGACGGAACTTAAGTCGATCTTGCCGTCGTTGACATACGAACTGATCGTATCTTTGACTGCCTTTGGCTGCTCTTGGATTTCTTTCATCATAAAATGCTCGTAGCCGCCTTTTTCCGCCGCCTGCGCATCCCACTTGATCTCTACCGGTTCTTTGGAAATCTCTTCTTTATCGATATTGAAAAACTTCACCTCGTCATCGGTAAGGCGGGCGATCTCCAGGTTGTTAATATAGTATACGCTGCGCGTATATTTCAAAATCGCCGGCACGTCAGAGGCGATAAAACTACCCTGCTCGTTCTGCCCTACGATCAGCGGGCTGTCCTTGCGGACTGCATAGATAACGCCCGGCTCTTCTTTAAGCATAATGCCAAGCGCGTAGGAGCCGCGCACCCGCAGCATGATCTTGCTGATCGCTTCCAAAATATTCTGCTGGTTTTTCTTATAATAATAATCCAACAGCTTGGTAACTACTTCGGTATCCGTCTCGGAATAAAACGAATAGCCGTTTTTTACAAGCTTATCCCGCAGTTCCAAGTAATTCTCGATAATCCCGTTGTGCACAACGATAATACTCTCGTCGTCGCTGCAATGCGGGTGCGCGTTTAACATGGAAGGCTCCCCGTGGGTCGCCCACCTGGTATGGCCGATCCCACAGCTGCCAGTCATCGTCCTGCCGCAATCCGTCTTATCCAAAAGCTGTTTTAAACGCCCTTTTACCTTTACAATTTCTATTTTATCTGAATCATCCCGTTTTACCGCAATACCCGCTGAATCATAGCCCCGGTATTCCAGCTTTGCCAGTCCGTCCAGAAGGATCGGCGCCGCCTGGTCCCTGCCGGTAAATCCAACAATTCCACACATACATATACTCCTTTAACTCTTTTTTGTTTTTAATATAACACAACCGCATTCGTTTGGCAACTCTTCTGTCAAATGCGCCGGGCGCGTCTGTAACAATTTATTACTTTTCTTTGTATCACGGACGCCGGAACCAGGCAGCAGGCCCGTCCGGCTGTTCCACTCCGGGATGCAAGAAGTCCCAGGCATTCTGCGAAAGTATTCCATACCGGACGGACCGGAGA
>CASUON010000213.1 GCA_949457475.1 uncultured Lachnospiraceae bacterium | reverse complement strand
TCCGGCGTCCGGGATACAAAAATATGCACGTTTTGCCGGATAACAACCTATTATTATTCTTTTTCTATATATTCTGGTATATTCTGATAATCCCCACCCCGTGAAAAGTGATAAAAACGCATACAGAGCCGATTATAATTAAATTTTTTGACTTGAAATATTTTGCAACATAGCTTATAATCAGTGTAGGGGTAACGGAGATATTGCAACGTCCCCATTACCCTAAACAGAAATTTTATGCACTAAATTATTACAAAAAGCTATCTCCTATTTGCACGGTAGAGGATAGCTTATTTTTTGTCTATTTACGGTTGTTGTGATTATCTATGTATGTTAATGCCGCGAATACTACTAACAGCAATGTTAAAATTTCTAACGTGTTCATAGAATCTCCCTTTCCATTTCCGAAAAGGGCAACCGAGGAATTATCCCCATACTGTCTACACTGACTAATAGGATTATATTATATTTTGTCGGAGGTTGCTATATGGTCTACCTCTGTTTGTAATAATTGGTATCTGGTTTATGTAGCCAAGGTAAGTGATTAAGGGCTGAATTTATCTTAATTCCAACGAAGTTATACGGCTTACAGCGATTTCCATTGAGTTTCAAAAATTTTTGAAATTATCTATTGACCCTCACGGAACGTCATGGGTTAAAGTGAATTTATCAAGAACAGGAGGCCGATAACTATGAGGACAGTAAAAGAAGTATCAAATTTAACCGGTATCAGCGTGCGCACGCTCCATTATTATGATGAAATCGGGCTATTAAAGCCGACTGGCAAAAGTGAAGCGGGATACCGGCTTTATGACGATAAAGCGCTGGAAACATTACAACAAGTGTTGTTCTTCCGTGAGTTTGATATTCCTTTGAAGGAAATCAAAGCAATTATGGCGAACCCGGCTCTTGACAGGAACCAGATTTTACAAATGCAGAGAAAAATGCTGACAGCAAAAAAAGAGCGTATGGAACGCCTGATCGCCAGCATTGATGGCATCCTGAAAGGAGAAAACAAAATGGATTTTGCAGTTTTCAGTAAAACAGAGATTGAGGAAATGTTCCAGACCATGGTGGAGCATATACCGCAGAACATGAGGAACATTGCAATTAAAGAATTTGGAAGCATTGAACAATGGAAAAAACATTACATGGAAGTCGTATCTTCTGAAAAAATGCAGAAAGGCTATGCAAAAGTGGTCGAATGGTATGGTGGGAAAGACAAATTTTTATCTGTGGCCCAGAATCCCATCAGCAAAGAAGTTGCAAAAAGCTATAACAAACGGATTGAAGCAATTTTACAAAAGCTAGTTGCAAAACGGGATTGTGCTGTGGATTCTTTTGAAGTAAAACAGATTGTCGGAGAATATGGTTTTGTTATGAAGCAGCTTTCACAGATAAAAGAGGAAAAAGGATTCATGCTGGCGCAGGCGCAATACTACCGCAACGAAAAAATTAAGCCGAGGATGGATGAAAAGTATGGAGAGGGGGCTTCAGATTTTTTTGCACAGGCGATAGAGGCCTTTTATAGGAAAGAATAAATAAGGCAACTAAATATCAGCCATCAACCAATAATAAAAAAGAGTGGGAAATCTGAAAACGTATCCTGCCCTTTTTTGTCCTGAATCCGGGAGCAAGGAGGGCGCACACTTGCACAATAGCTATTTCAGAGTTGAAAAAAAGCTTGACATAGCGGCATCCGGTATGTATAATAAGCTGAAATTGAAATTAGAAATCACGTTTTAGGAGGATGTTGTATGTTAATTGCGATTGTAATGGAGAAAGCTGCAAAATAAATATTGCAGGGGGAAATAATTCCGCTGTTTGGCGTTTCGAATAAAAGGCGCACGAACTGCTGTTTCCCCTTTTGCCGGTATAGGTAGTGATTGGTAGATGAAACCAACGCCGGCATTTTTCGCCTTACAATTGCGTAATATCATAAAACCGGATAAAGCTGGTTATAGATTGGATAATCGGACAAATGGCAAGGCTGGAAACCATATGGACAGTTGGATTTTCGGCCATACCAAAGAACGGTAAACGGAAAGATCATGGTATTGTATGCTCTCAGGGGGCAGCCATGGTCTTTTTTTGCGCGCAGGAGATGTTTCCCCGCATATATTGCAGACCTAAAAAATCAGAAAACCAAGGAAGGAATATCAGATATGCATACAGAAAAACAGATCGCATTTGATCAGATCAAGGAACGATGGGCATGCCTTGCCGTTACCGAATGGGCGAAAGAAAAAATCCGGTGCGTGGAAATATGTTTAGATGAGGCGGTTTTGCGCAGGCAACTGAAGGATACGTCAAATAGCAGGCAAATGATGCAGCGGTTTGGGGCTCCTCCGTTGCAAAGCCTTACGCAGATGCAGGAAATTTTGGGCGTTGCCAAAAAAGGGGGCTGTCTGATGCCGGGGCAGCTGGAACAGGTAGAAACCGTGCTGGCTATGGTACGGCGTTTCAAAGATTATCTGAAACGGGGAAAAGAAGGCGGCAATCCGTTGGCCTATTATGAGGAAAATCTGGACGCAGCGCAATCCTTACGGGACGAAATTGGCAGGCAGATTCGAAATGGCGGCGTGGACGATCATGCGACCAAAGAACTTGCACGTATTCGAAGCCAGATTGCCGTATGCGAAGAACAGATGAAACAGAAGGCGGAGCAGGCTATTCACGCCAGACGGGGATGCATGGCAGACTATTATTGTACGTCCAGAAACGGCAGGATATGTATTCCCGTGAAAAAGGAATGCAAGGGAAAAGTTCCAGGAACGGTGATTGACAAATCTGCTTCTGGGAATACGCTGTTTATCGAACCTGCGGCGGTAGCCGGATACTATGAAAAAATGCAGCTGCTTAAGATGGATGAGGAAAATGAAGCAAGCCGCATTTTGTATGTGCTGACCGCAATGGTAGCAGACGCGGCCGGCATGCTGGAAGAAAACGCCGCAGTCATTGAAAAACTGGATTTTATTTTTTCCAAAGGGAAATTAAGTATGGATTTGCAGGCGACAGAACCGGCTATCAATACCGAAAAAAAGATTGTGTTAAAGGATGCCAGGCACCCGCTGATGGATCCAGAACAAAATGTCCCCCTGCAGTTTGCGGCTGGGACGGATACGCGGGGCATCGTGATAACAGGCCCGAATACCGGAGGAAAGACCGTTGCGCTTAAGACGGTCATGCTCAATTGTATGATGGCGCAGTGTGGGCTGCATGTTACCTGCAAAGAAGCCGACATATGTATGTGCAGCTCTTATTTGTGCGATATTGGCGATGGACAGGATATTGCGCAGAATCTGTCTACCTTTTCAGCCCATATGAAAAATGTGCTAGAAGTATTGGAAGAGGTCGACGAAAACAGCCTGGTCGTACTGGACGAGCTTGGCTCCGGGACAGACCCGGCGGAGGGCATGGGGATTGCGGTAGCCGTATTGGACGAGCTGCGCAAAAGCGGAGCTTTATTTCTGGTTACGACCCATTACCCGCAGGTGAAAGAGTATGCGGCAAAGACGCCCGGGGTTGTAAATGCCAGAATGGCTTTTGATAAAAAGACACTACGGCCGACCTATCAGATGCAGATTGGAGAAGCCGGCGAAAGCTGCGCATTTTATATTGCGCAGCGTCTTGGAATGCCGCAGAAAATGCTGGAGGCAGCGGCGTATGCCGCATATGGGGAAGGCACTCGTGCCGGGGGCCAAGTGCCGGGGGAGCGTATTTTTGCGGCCCCTTTTGGTGGCATAGAAGAGGGGAAGGAACAAAATGGTACAAGGTTAAAAAGCAATGCGGCCAGGCCTACCCGGCGCTTGATAAAAGAAAAAGCAAAAAAGGGGAAACGGAAACAGACGGAGGCATTCCGCCGCGGGGACAGCGTGATGGTTTACCCGGATAAAAAGATCGGGATCGTATGTGAACCGGCCAATGAGCGGGGCGTTTTGCAGGTGCAGATGCCAGGGAAAAAGATATGGATCAACCATAAACGGGTAAAGCTGCATGTGGCGGCAGAAAAATTATATCCCGCGGACTATGATTTTTCGATCCTTTTTGAGGCCGTTGCGGTAAGGAAGGCGCGGCATGAAATGGAGCGCAAATATACCAGCCAGGTATTGCGGCATGATGCGCAGCCAGAGTGAAAAAACTCTTTTCTTGCGGCGGGAATTCTGGTATTATTAACAACAGAAAGACCAAAGCCAAAAGGAGATGACAAACTCATATGAGGGGAAAGCATAATATATTAGTAGTGGATGATTCAAAGATGAACCGGATCACATTTACCGATATCCTGTGGGATGCTTACGATATTCTGGAAGCAGAAAATGGCAAAGTCGCGTTGGAAGTGCTGGAGGAGCATAGAGATGATATCGCGCTGGTTATATTAGATTTAATGATGCCTGTTATGGATGGCTTTCAGTTTTTAACAGAATTTAACAGGGTCGACGCATACAGAAATATTCCCGTCATAGTAGCAACGAGCAGTACCAACATAGAAGATGAATGCAGGTGTCTGGAACTGGGAGTTTGGGATTTTATCCCAAAGGTTTTTCATCCGAAGATTATCCGTTTCCGTGTGTTCAACGCGATCGAGAAAAGCAAAGTAAAAGTACTGGAATACGACAGCTTGACAGGTATTTATAACGGGCAGAAATTTTTCCAGAAAACCCGTGAGCTGCTGGACCGTGCGAGAGGGGAAAAGTATGCGTTTATCGAGCTTGCGATCGAGCGTTTTATGAATATGAACTCTTTGTACGGGACGGCGGAAGGGAACCGTTTGATCTGCTTTTTGGCGGACGCGGTAAAAGAGTGCACAAAAGGCTGGGAAAAATCAGTCTATGGGAGGATCAACAACGAAATATTCGCGATATGCCTGCCATATGGCCATACGAAAGAGCTGGCAGGGCTGATTAGCCAAATTCGTAACAAAGCCAAAAACCATTCCCTGGATTATTATATGGATATCTGTGCGGGCATTTATCTAATAGAGGATAAAAATATGGATATCTCCGCGATCCTTGACAAAGCATCCGTGGCATGCGAAAGCGGCGCAAAAAATTATATAGAGCACCAGGCATTTTACAGCAAGGAAATGGATGAGCGGCTGATGCGGGAACAGCAAATTATTAATGAAATGCACCAGGCGCTGGAAGACGGGCAGTTTGTCGTATATTTCCAGCCGAAATATGAACTGGAGTATTATACGCCGTACGGGGCGGAAGCGCTTGTGCGCTGGAAAAAACCGGATGGGTCGATGGTTTCGCCCGGGGAATTTATCCCGCTGTTTGAAAAAAACGGATTTATCATCCAGCTGGATTATTACGTATGGGAACAGGTGTGCCGGTTTATCCGGGAAGAAATAGACAGCGGAGCGGACCCGGCGCCGATTTCGATTAATATTTCCAGGGTGAATCTGCACAATCCTAAATTTTATGAAACACTGGTCAACCTGGTGGCAAAATATAAAATTCCATTGAAATATATTTATCTGGAAATGACGGAAAGCGCACTTTGCGACAGCGAAGACCGCATGCTGGATGCCGTCGAGTTTTTGCACCACGCCGGGTTTACCATTATGATGGATGATTTTGGGAGCGGGTATTCTTCTTTAAATACGTTAAAAGATACGGATATGGACGTGTTAAAAATAGATATGAAATTCTTGACCAAAGGGCCGCAGGAAAACAGCCGTAGCGGCATTATATTAAAAGCGATTATAAAAATGGCGCATGCGCTGGGGATGTCTGTAATTACCGAAGGGGTAGAAGAAAAGGAGCAGGTCGAATTTTTAAAAAGCTTAGGGTGCGATTATATCCAGGGGTATTATTTTGCGCGGCCGATGTCGATGGAGGAATACCGGGAGCTGATCCGAGACTAAGACGTATAAGATATCGGATGATACGCTTTAAAATCTTTCAGGCGCCAGCTTGTAAAAATAATGTATATTTGCGTTCTAGTACTCCATCCGGACAGAAATCAGAGTAAGGAACTGCCTGCTTTGCACCAC
>CASUON010000212.1 GCA_949457475.1 uncultured Lachnospiraceae bacterium | reverse complement strand
GGATATAAAAACAGAGCCGGTTGTAGCGGAAAACCTTGTGCATGCCAAGCTAAAGATTGCGTTAAAGACACAGGGGGAAGGGAAGGTTCATGTAAAGGTGGCCGACCCAGGTGAAGAACCGCATAACGTGCTTGTGGACGATACGGTAGCGCTGGCGCCGCATGTGGAGCTGTCATACCCCGTGGAACATCCGAAGCTGTGGAGCGCGGAAGTGCCGTACTTATACGATATGACACTGGAAATTTTCGACGCGTCCGGCAATTTAGTGGAAGTAATACCACAAAAAATCGGTTTTAGGCGTTTTGAATTAAAAGACGGGATCATGCATTTAAATGGAAAGCGTATTGTATTTAAAGGGGTTAACCGCCATGAATTTTCATCGAAGACAGGCCGGGCCGTTTCGACGGAAGAGATTGTCCAGGATATTGTGACGATGAAGCGCAATAATATAAACGCGATCCGTACTTGCCATTATCCGGATGATTCCAGAATCTACCATCTATGCGATGTGTATGGGCTGTATCTGATCGCAGAGAACAACCTGGAATCGCACGGGTCTTGGGATGTGATCCTGCGCGGGCTTGCAGGGCAGGACGCGGCAGTGCCGGGCGACCATGAGGAATGGATGGGGGCGATGCTTGACCGCGTGAATTCTTGCTACCAGCGCGACAAAAACCATCCGGCTATCTTGATCTGGTCGTGCGGAAATGAGTCTTATGGCGGGAAAGTCATTTATGAAATGTCGCGCCGGTTCCATGAATTGGACAAACACCGGCTGGTACATTACGAAGGCGTATTCCACGACCGCCGCTACAATGATACGAGCGATATGGAAAGCCAGATGTATCCGTCCGTGGAGGCGATCAAGGCATTTTTAGAGCAGCATCGGGATAAACCGTTTATCTGCTGTGAATATACGCACGCGATGGGCAATTCCTGCGGGGCTATGCATAAATATACGGATTTGGCATATACGGAGCCTTTGTACCAGGGCGGGTTTATCTGGGACTACATCGACCAGTCCATTTTGAAAAAAGACCGTTATGGGAAACCGTTCCAGGCATACGGAGGGGATTTCGGCGAACGCCCGACGGATTACAGTTTTAGCGGAAACGGGATCGTATATGGCGGCGAGCGGGATATTTCCCCGAAAATGCAGGATGTAAAGTATAATTACCAGAATATTTCGGTTAAATTTGAGGAAGATACATTTACGGTAATTAATAAAAATATGTTTGTCAATACAGATACTTATACCTGTCAAGCGGTTTTGCAGAAAAACGGCGTGCCGGTAGCACAAAAGATTGTGGAAACCGCAGTAGCGCCGCTTTCAAGCGCGCAGTATGAGATGCCGTTTGAAAATAAAGACGACGGGGAATATGCGGTAACGATTTCATTCCTGCTCAAAGAAGACACGCTATGGGCGAAAGCTGGGCATGAAGTGGCGTTTGGGCAAAAAGTTTATAAAAAACCGTTTGTATGGAAAACAAACAGCAGCCCGTTGCGCGTAATCCATGGCAAGGTAAACTTGGGAGTGAAAGGGGACGGGTTTGAAGTCCTATTTTCCGCACTAAGCGGCGGGCTGGTATCCTATCGCTATGCAGGGGTGGAAATGATTGAAAAAGTCCCGATGCCGAATTTCTGGCGCGCGCCGGTAGACAACGACTTAGGCAGCCTTGCACCGGGGCGGTACGGGCAGTGGAAAATTGCCAGCCTGTATATCAGCCACAACAACGGCGGCATTTTCCAAAACAAGCCGTATAAGGTGGAAGAAGGAGACAATACCGTTACCGTTACGTTTTCTTATTTTATGCCGACTACGCCGCGCAGCAGCTGTGAGGTCGCTTATACGGTATGCGGGGACGGTTCTGTCAGGACAAAACTTTCTTACGACCCGGTAGAAGGGCTGGGCGACATGCCGGAATTTGGCATGCTGTTTCGGCTGAACGCAGATTACGACCAAGTGAAATGGTATGGGCTCGGGCCTGCGGAGACGTACGCGGACCGCAAGGAGGGCGCAAAGCTGGGCGTTTACCAAAATAGTGTTATGGACAATATGGCCAAATACCTCGTACCGCAAGAATGCGGCAACAAAATGGGCGTGCGCTATGCGCAGGTGACAGACTACAAAGGCCGGGGCATGCTGTTTGCCGGGGATGCGATGAACTTTTCCGCGCTGCCGTATACGCCGCATGAGCTGGAAAACGCAACGCATCCGTACGAATTGCCAAACGTTCACTACACTGTCGTTCGCGCGGCGCTGGCGCAGATGGGCGTAGGCGGAGATGACAGCTGGGGCGCGCCGGTGCATCCGGAATACCATATTGACGTGCATAAAAAGCTGGAGTTTGAATTTGTATTTAAAGGAATCTAATTTGTTTGAAGTTTGGAAATAGAAGCATAAGCAATAAAAAAGGGATTTCCAATTATCATACGGCCAGCGTCTGGAAGGCATTCCAGGCGTTGGCTGTAGTTTATTAAGATGGGTATATTAACATTTTCAGAAATATCTTTTAATTTTCAGAAATCAAATTTTCCGGTAAATACGCTTGTCAGATTGTCCAAATTACGATAAAATGATCATAGTGAGCAAACAGGATAACATAATTATATTTCATGGGAGAGGGACATGAAGGATCAGTTTTATTCAAATGAAACGGTACACTGGAAATCAGGCAGGCAAATTGCCGGCAGGATGCTTTTTGTATGCCTGATTTTGCTATGTTTTGCGGTGACGGCCCTAGTATCGGTGCAGGCAGCGCAAAAGGAAGATGGGGAGGACAGCAAGGAAACTGCGGTTACTTTCTCGGAGCTGAATGCGGACGATGTTTTTCTAAAGCAGTCGCAGGCGCATGTATGTACGCTGACGTCAAGTACGATGATGATTCGCCGTGCGGCGATGCTTTCTGGCAATCAGGACTGGAAGGAAATTACCGAAGATGCGGTACGCAAAACGGCATGGCTAGAAGGAACGGGGCTGAGGTGGAACTTTACATCTTTCGGAATTTCCGTCGTACATAAAAATCTGTCGTCTGCCAGCGAATTGATCGGTATGCTGGAAGAGCACCCGGAAGGGATTGTGATCTACAATACGCGCCAGCCGCATGCTATTTTGGTGACCGACTATACGGACGGCGTGTTTTACTGTTCAGATCCGGTAGCGAATAAGCCTTCCGGCAGGTATCCGATATCCCAGGCTTCGATTACTGTGGAATCCGCCAGCCGCTGCTGGTACGTGAGAAATCCGCTAAACTTGTCTGTTATCCGGGATGATGTGGATTATAAAGTAGGCAATTTGGTATACGAAATTTTGGACGTAGACCAAAAGACCGTGGTTTGTACCGGATTGGTGAAAGATAAGGCAAAAGCCGAAATACCGGATTACGTAGAGCTGGACGGTGAAACGTACGAGGTGGTAAGTATAGCGGAAGACGCTTTTGCAAAAAGTACGAAACTGAAAAATATTATTATTGGGGCAAATGTCACCGCGATTGGCGAAAATGCTTTTTACCAGTGTAAAAAGCTGAAAAAAGTTACAATCAACTCGCCAAACCTGCAGATAATAGGGACGGATGCATTTGCACGTATCCATAAAGACGCGGAGATTTTGATTTTGGCGCAAGAACAAATGGAGTCGTTTGCAAGGCTGCTGACTGGTACGTCTGTACCGGATACCGTCCTGATCGGGGTTCAGCAGGATGAGGCTGCGTAAATATTAGAGTGTGTTTGAAAAATGCTTTCAAATACGCTTTAGGAAAGCTATGAGGAAAGGGGCGGGGTTTTATGAATGTGAATGCAATTCAAAATGCTGACGGTACAGTGTCCGGCGCGCAGGCGGCGGGAAATACTGCGCAGGCGGCGGGAACAGGCTTTTCAAATTTTATGGACCAGGCAACATTGAAATATGGGGACTACCTGGAGCAGATATTCCAGAATGCTTCGGATACTTATCAAGTATCTAAAGACTTGTTAAAAGCAATGGCAAAAGCGGAGTCTAATTTTCGATCCGATGCGACTTCCCACGTAGGGGCCATGGGAATTATGCAGCTGATGCCGGCAACGGCAGCTTCGCTTGGCGTGACAGATGCCTATGACCCACAGCAGAATATTATGGGCGGGGCGAAATATATTAGCCAGCTTTTGCAGCGCTATGACGGCAACGTGTCTTATGCGGTTGCGGCATACAACGCCGGGAGCGGGAATGTAAATAAGTATGGAGGCATTCCTCCATTTAAAGAGACGCAAAACTATGTGGCGAAAGTATTACAGTATATGCGTGAGGGCGTTACGATCCCGGACAGTTCCGGAACCGTCGGCACAACTTCGTCCACATCTGCAAATTCTGCTTCTGGACAGGCACAGCAGACGGGGGATACTTCTGGCAGCGCTTTGCAAAACCTGATGAATAAATATTTTGACTATGAGGACTACCTGGAGTTTCTCCAGCTGTTTACTAAGATTGTATATGAGAAAATAAGCGGCAAAAGCGTAGATGGGGAAACATCAGGGGAATCGGAAACATCTGGCGTATCAGAATCGGAAACATCACAGCCTAATGGACAGGTACAGCCATCGTCAGATACCCAGCAGGCGTCGAAACCGGTAAAAAGGCTTGCAATGCGTATCAAGGATGGATCAGGAAACGTCAATGTCTATCACCAGGGGGACGCACCAGCCAGCGAAGCATATGCGGCGTACCAGCATATGGCTGCGGCAAACCGCAACCGTATGGCAGTTTATTTGACAAAGACAACGGAGTAGGCGCTAAAATTTGTTACAGGAAAAAAGTATAGGTAAGCTTTTCGAGGCATTTGCTGTTTCGAAAAGCTTTTTATTTTGTATGGTAAAAGAGAGCAACAGTAATGCTAACGGAAATAGTATTTAGGCTATAATGACGAATATAAGATAAATAATAAAAACTAATTATATGGCTTTTAGGGAATCGTGTAATTAAAATACTAGAAAACAAAAATAATATAAGAAACCAGAAAAGAAATAATAAAAAATAATAATTTGAATGAAATTCCAGACTACTTTTCTATAAAATTCTATAAAAGGTAATATATAGACTTTATTTAAGAAAGCCTATTGAAAAACAGCTAAAGTATAATAAATAATATTTACCAATAAGCTTTCTTCCCGCTTTTACCGTCCACATCTGAACTACAAAAGAACAACTATTTGAAAGAGCTACCTAGCGGACTTGAACCGCCGACCTCATCCTTACCAAGGATGCGCGCTACCTACTGCGCCAAGGTAGCTTGTTAATACATAAAAAACTGAATAAACAGTATTAACGGAACTTTGTTTACTATACTACATGTCAGGAAAAATGTCAATAACTTATTTGCTTTTTTCTGGCGTTGTCCCACGAAATAATTTTGGTTTTGTTTCGTACAAAATTATATGATACGGATATGCAAAAGGACTGTATGATCATGAGTGATTTCAGAACATATTTAGAAAAACAGATGGATGATCGAGATAATAAATGTTTATAATCATGTAAAAGTATCTTAAAAATCCAAGATACTTTTACATTTTGTGTCAAAAATTGTCGAAACGCATCAAATATTAAACGTATTTGCATAAAATCAGCAATTACAATCGGTATTTGAGTTAACATGCATTCCCATTATGCCTGTGTCAAAATTCAAAACATTTTCAATCCGCAAGGATATTGTCAACTGCAAACTTAATATCTTTTATTTCTACCTCCATTCCCAGATATTCTGTTTCCTGTTCTGAATTTTCAGGATTCCACTGTACGTCACTTGGATAGCAGAGAATGTAAGTTTTATCGCTGGTAGAAAACAGATAACGGTACTGGACAAAATCATATCCCTTTTCTATGAATTGTTTCGGTGTCATGGATTCCTCATAGCAGACGATATAAAACAGGACACCGCCATCAAATGCGTCTATCCCTGCACTGACATCTTCCCTGGCCTGTGTGTGATAAACAATATAATTCTGACCACTAGATTCTACAGAATATTTTCCCTTCCAATCATCGGGCAGGATCAGTGTAAGATTGATT
>CASUON010000211.1 GCA_949457475.1 uncultured Lachnospiraceae bacterium | reverse complement strand
GAAATCCGCACCCGGCTCCCATTCCAGTACTATTGGCAATGCCTCCCAGGCGAAGTCCGCATCCGGCTCCCGTTCCAGTACTACCGGCAACGTTTCCCAGGCGAAATCCGCATCCGGCGCTTTGCAGGAGCTTGCCGCGATTGCCGATTCCGTGCTGGTACGGCACAACATTCTGGCGCTTGTGCTATGCAACTGCTTGTTCCTGTATGATTTCCATTGCGCGCGGCGCTATATAGACTGGAAAAACCGTTACCGCCTGCAAATGCGCGCCTGGATGGAAACTGTCGGCAAATACGAAGCGCTCATTAGCCTTGGCGTACTTTCCCGCACAAAAGACGCCTGCTCCATGCCAGAGGTGACTGCCTCTCCTGCGCCGGTGCTGTGCGCGACAGACATCCGGCATCCGCTGATCCCAGAAAGCCGCGCCGTTGGAAACGATATTTCCCTTACGCACCGTACCTGCATCATCACCGGGTCCAACATGTCCGGAAAAACGACCTTCCTGCGCAGCATCGGCGTAAACCTTGCCTTAGCCTATGCCGGCGGCTACTGCAACGCGCGTGCTTTTTCGGCATCGCTTATGGAGCTGTGCACATCCATGCGCGCGCAAGACGACGTAAACGAAGGCGTTTCCACCTTTTACGCAGAACTTTTGCGTATAAAAAAAATGATGGAACTCAGCCAGAAGCAGGTTCCCATGATCTCCCTGATTGATGAAATATACAAAGGCACGAATTCCAAAGACCGGATATACGCAGCCAGGGAGACCGTAAGAAACCTTTCCGGCCCTTACGCCCTCACCCTGCTGACAACCCACGACCTGGAACTTTGCGACCTGGAAAATGACGGTAGCGTTGACGCCGAAAATTACCATTTTACAGAACACTATGAAAAAAACCGTATCCTGTTCGACTACCAGATACGCAAAGGCCGCTGTACTACGACAAACGCGCGCTACCTGCTGCGCATGGCCGGGATTATAACCTAAAGAAAACGACCCGCTCTATACGCCGATATTCCCGCTGCTTCTTCCCGCCTGCTTTTGTTCCAGCGGCAGCCACTCCAGCACCCGGTAAATATAGCGGTTCCAAAAATCCCATTCATGGGCGCCGTCGCCTTCTTCGTACGTGACAGAATACCCCAAGGTTTGCAGGCAGTCCCGCAGCTTTCTATTTTTCTCCAGCAAAAAGTCCTGCAAACCGCATGCCAGATAGATATCCGGCAGCTGCGCTTTTTCTTCCGTCAGTTTTTTTGCCAGCCACAGCGGGTTTTTATCGCTGTCTTTTACTTTGGACAAATCGCCAAAAACGCTTTGTGCATACGCCCTGCTGTCGATAAAGTTTTCCACGTCGTCCGTGCGGTTTTCTATATCGTCCACGACCGCCGCCGTCGACAATCCCGCGATGCAGCCAAACGTCCCGTGGTATTTCAAACCGTTTCGAAGCGCGCCGTACCCGCCCATTGACAGGCCCGCCAGATACGTATCTTCCCGTTTACGCGACAGCGGAAAAATCTTTCTCGTCAGCTCCACCAGCTCTTTTCCAATAAATACGCCGTAAAAATTGTGGGCGGCTTCCTGGTCGATATAAAACATATTTTCCCCCGCCGGCATAACGACCGCCAAATCCCTTTCTTCCGCCCAGCGTTGGATATTCGTTCCGTTTACCCAGTCCACATGGCTGCCGATAATGCCATGCAGCAGATACAGCGTCTTATAAGGCTTTTCTTCCCGTACCGGCATGCCCGGAAGGGGCGCTTTATCCGCCGGCAGGATCACGTTGACCGGAACCGTCCGCATCAGCGCCTGCGAAAACAGGCTCATCTGTATAAATGCCATTTTAATTACCTCCTGCTTACAATGGTGTCCCACGCGCGGGCCACAGGCAGCGGCTTTTTCTATTGCTTTTTGACTTATCGCCTTCCGCTTACTGCGCTGCCTCGTCGATCGCCTTTCCGATATCATGGCGCATATATTTGTTTTCGAACGTTACCCAGCCAGCCGCTTCATAGGCCTTCTGGCGCGCCTGCTTCAAATCTGCCCCTTTTGCCGTAATCCCCAGCACCCGGCCGCCGTTTGTAACGATCTGCCCGTCTTTTAACGCAGTGCCCGCATGGAAACACGCATAATCATCTTTGCCTGTAAAGGCGTCCAGGCCCTGGATCGCATAGCCCTTTTCGTAAGAAACCGGGTAGCCGTCCGACGCAAGTACAACGCAGACCGCCGCATTGTCTTCAAACTCCAGCTCAATTTCATCCAGGCGGCCCTCCACACAGGCTTCCATCACATCGATCATATCGTTTTTCATCCTCGGCAGCACTACCTGCGCCTCCGGGTCGCCGAAACGCGCATTGTATTCCAACACTTTCGGCCCGTCTTCCGTAAGCATCAATCCGAAGAAAATAACGCCGGTAAACGGCCGCCCTTCGCTGGCCATCGCGTCGACCGTCGGCTGGTAAATGTATTTCCTGCAAAATTCATCCACCTGCGCCGTATAAAACGGGCTTGGTGAAAACGTACCCATGCCGCCGGTATTCAACCCCTGGTCGCCGTCTTTTGCGCGTTTGTGGTCTTGCGCGGAGCTCATAATCCGAATTGTTTTGCCGTCGGCAAACGTCAGCACCGATACTTCCCGCCCAGTCAGAAATTCTTCCACAACCATCCGGTTTCCGGCAGCCCCGAACTTCCGGTCCTCCATAATAGTCTTTACGCCTTCTTCCGCCTCCGCAAGCGTATTGCAGATCAATACGCCTTTGCCTAGCGCAAGGCCGTCCGCTTTCAATACAACCGGCATCTTTGCGCCGGCAAGATACGCAAGTGCCTTTTTCGGGTCGTCAAACGTCTCATACGCGGCGGTCGGAATCTTGTATTTTTTCATCAGGTCTTTGGAAAACGCTTTGGAGCCTTCCAGGATAGCCGCGTTTTTCCTCGGGCCAAATACTTTCAGCCCCTCTGCTTCAAATACGTCTACGATGCCCCCAACTAGCGGGTCGTCCATACCGATAATCGTAAAATCAATGCCTTCTTCTTTTGCAAACGCCGCCAGCTTGTCAAATTCCATCGCGCCGATCGGGACGCACTGCGCAATCTGTCCAATGCCGGCATTGCCAGGCGCGCAGAATATCTTATTTACTTTCGGGCTTTTGGCCGCGCTCGCCGCAATTGCATGTTCACGCCCGCCGCTGCCTACGATTAAAATATCCATATTGTTCTCCATTGCTCTCCTTGCTGTTTATATTTCTTTTTCTATTTACACTATCCTCTGCTTTGTTCGCTTCGTCCATGGTAAAAAACTTACACTGTTCTCTGCTTTGTTCGCTTCGCCCATGGTAAACGCCTTGCCGTTTTTATTTATTTGTGAATCTGCACCCTGCCGTCTACAACGGCTACTTTGCCGTTTGCGATTAAATCAATCGCCTTTGGCAGGATTAGCCACTCCGCTTCTTCCATCACGCGCTGCTGCAAAGCCTGCGGCGTATCGCCCGGCTTTACCTCCACGGCCCTTTGTAAAATAATCGGGCCGGTGTCCGTGCCTTCATCCACAAAATGGACGGTCGCCCCGGTGATCTTAACGCCCCTTTCCAAAACGCCTTCGTGCACCTTCAGCCCATAATATCCCTTGCCGCAAAACGACGGTATCAAGGACGGATGGATATTAATGATGCGGTTTTTATACGCCTGGATAACCGGACGCGGCAATATGACCAGATACCCGGCCAGCACGACCAGGTCGGTATGTTCTTCATCTAACGCGCCCATCAGCGCTTCTGTAAACATTTCTTCGTTTTCATAGTCCTTTGGAGAAACACAGCGGCTTTTGATGCCGTATTTCGCAGCGCGTTCGAGCGCATATGCGTCGTGGCTGCTGCTGATAACAACCGCAACCTGCGCATGGTTCACAATACCTTCGTCGATCGCGTCCAGAATCGCCTGCAAGTTTGTCCCTCCGCCGGATACCAGTACTGCAATCCTTAACATATCGTAACCCCTTTTTCCCCTTCTTTGACTTCTCCAATAAAATAAGCGGTTTCACCGGATGCTTTTACCGCGTCCGCCGTCCGGTCCGCGTCCGCCTGGCTGACCGCGAGCACCATGCCGATGCCCATATTGTAGGTATTGTACATCATCGCCTCTTCAATATTCCCTTCCTTTGCGAGCATACGGAAAATCTGCGGCACTTCATAGCTGTCTTTTCGAATAGACGCATGCGTGCCTTCCCTCAACATACGCGGCACATTTTCATAAAATCCGCCGCCGGTAATATGGCTGCACGCTTTTATGGTCACGCCGGCTGAGCGGATGCTTTTTAACGCTTTGACATAAATTTTGGTAGGCGTAAGCAGCGCTTCGCCGAGCGTCTGCCCAAGCCCGTCGTAATAAGTTTCCAACGCGCCTTTTTCCACCTGGAATACTTTGCGCACCAGGGAAAACCCGTTCGAGTGCACGCCGGAGGACGCCAGCCCAATCAGTACATCCCCAGGCTCCAACGCATTTCCGGTAATAATATCTTTTTCATCCACGATACCAACCGCAAAACCGGCAAGGTCATATTCCTCTTGTGGGTAAAAGCCCGGCATCTCCGCAGTCTCGCCGCCGATCAACGCCGCGCCCGCCTGCTTGCACCCTTGTGCAACGCCGCTTACGATCGCTGCGATTTTTTCCGGGTAATTTTTCCCGCATGCGATATAATCCAGGAAAAACAGCGGCTCGCCGCCCGCGCACGCAATATCGTTGACACACATTGCCACGCAGTCGATGCCGACCGTATCATGCTTGTCCATCGCAAACGCCAGCTTTAATTTCGTCCCAACCCCGTCCGTACCTGATACAAGCGTCGGTTTTTCCATATGCTTAAAAGCCCCTATAGAAAACGCCCCGGAAAAGCCCCCCAGGTTGGTCAGCACCTCCGGGCGCATCGTGCCCTGGACGTATGTCTTCATAAGTTCTACGGATTTGTAACCGGCTTCAATGTCAACCCCAGCATTTTTGTAATCCATGATCTTCCCTCCTATGTTTGCACCTTACATTTGGTTGCCGTTCAGCCTCCGGCCAGAGCTTGACGCCTGCCATAGCTTCCCTCCTTGACATCATGACATAAATTTCGAAAAATAGCAATGCGCATTTTAGAAATATATTTATTTGATTTTTCTTTGGCAGTTACATATAATACAAGTAAGAAACGGTGCGGCAAACATCTAGCCGCATTGGACAAGTTTCTTTCCATAGCTACTGGTGTATATTACAAACATTGGAATTCGTACCCATCCCAACAGACGAAAAAAAGGAGGCCACCGCCTATGAGCTTACTGATCTATCTCGCTTCGGACTGCCCTTTGCAGGAACGCCAAAGCCCGCACAACCGAAGCATGTCCATTCATGAAGCGCTGTCGCTTGGCGTTGAAATTCCAGATATTTTGGATATTGACAAACTCGACAAAGACAACCCCCATATGCTGCTTTGGTCAGACAGCTATTCCCAAAATGCCGAAACCGGCGGGCTGCAAGACAACCTGTTTGACGATGATTTCTCAATTCTTCCAATGGAAAAATGGGAAGATATTCTGTCTGAAAAGAAATACTGCGCCAGCCTGGAATGGCCTACTTACACCAAAGGACGGGCACAGATGCTGATCTCTTATATCAAAGAACACCTAAAGCATTCCCCGCAGATTGAACTATGGCATATCTTGATGGGAAGGTCTTATCCGCCGCCAAAAATCAAAAAAACGATGGTCCACATCAAAGACCTGGATGAAACAACCATTCAAAACCTGTACGAAGGCACAGCGGAAGACGCCGAACAAATCGCCAGCCAGGTGCGTCTTCCGCGGGACTGGGCATATGAAGAAGACGAGATGGAACGCAGCATCCAATATTGTTTACTTATCAGCCGCTGAGGAATCGCAGAACATACGACAAAAAACATTGAAACATCATTACAAAAAAACATAAGTTACTTTTCATGGGGTGGGGATATCCCTTAAAAATGAGAAATAATAGGTTGTTATCCGGCAAACCGTGCATATTTTTGTATCCCGGACGCCGG
>CASUON010000210.1 GCA_949457475.1 uncultured Lachnospiraceae bacterium | reverse complement strand
CTCTTTTTCATAGCATCACCCCCATTCTTTTTAGAATGAGGTCAACGCACCCTGTGACACGATTGCTTTTTTAAGATTATAACACATCTTTTGATACTTCTCAACAATATTTTTCATTACAAATCGTCCCTTGCCCCAAGTAAAGTTACACCATCTCCAATAGATTCCATTGCCGCTATTCCAATCCCCCTGCTATCATCCTTCGTACATGGCCTACAAACAGCCCCCCGACCGGCGGGAGCTCCCCAAGCCCTTCCATCAGACAGACAACTTCATATCCGGCCCGGGCCATCGCACATTTCCATGAACCGTTTCCACTGCCGGCAATATCCCTGCGGGCATGGACGCCCGCCGCGATCATAAACGGATACAGCACGACCCTTTGATACGCGCCATGCGCTTTCAACTTCGCCAGCACATCCTCCTGCGTAGGTTTTCCACAGACCGCGCCAACATAATAATGTGCATACCCATTTTCCGCCAGCCGCCGCTGCATAGTCTCATATATCGAGGCATACGCGGGCTGCATCCCATGGCATACCAAACATACCGCCGTCCGTTTATCCGCATAAGCGCGCAGCCTCCCGCAAACAACCGCTGCTACCACGTCCATATCCGTATCCTGCGCAACCAGCGGCTGCCCAAGTACAAGCCCGTCAGCATCCGCAGGCAGGCAATACGCCTGCAATTCAGCCGCCAGCTGGTTGTACGCCCTTCCATAAAAAACAAACAGCGGCTGGACAAACACCGTTTTAACCCCGTCCGCAAATACCCGATCCAATGCGTCCGTCACATACATTCCCTTCCCCCATGGCCCGCAATCCCCCTGCGCATCCATCGCCTCCAAGATACGCCGGCTGGCATACGCCCTACGCACCCCATAACCTGCAAACGCCTGTTGAAACGCCCGTTCCACCGCCCCCACAGCAAGTTCGCCGCTCTCCCTATCGCTCGTACCAGTACTGACAACAAGAATTACTCTCTCATATCCTACACCCATTATTCTACTATCTAACTTTCAACCCTTTCTCCACCCACAACACTTAACAAAATAAAATCATTACAAAAACACCTTTCCACCAAAGGATTAACATCAAGAGATACCTAATCTCATTCAGTTTTATCGCAGTATTATGACCGTTTTATTACAATTTCAATATTTTAATAAACAGCCGGATAGCGGAAGGGGCTCCATGCAATTATATCTCTAAAAAAACCAGAACTTCTTTACTTTTACTCCACTTCTCCTTAGTAAAATATTTTTCGATAAACAGCCGGATAGCGGAAGGGGCTCCATGCAATTGTAACTCTGGAGAAAAGCTAGAAGTTCTTTGCTTTTGCTCCACACCTAGGATTTTCGGGCAGGGACGCCCGAAAAAGGAAACTGCTGCGCCACGGACGGCGCATCAGTTTCCGGTCCGGCCGGCATCGAAAACAAACACGAAAAAAGCTTAGAACTTCTTGCTTTTCGTAAGCGGCACAAGTGCAGGGAGCCCCTTCCGCCATCCGGCGTCCGCGCCCGCCTCGCACTTTATAGGGCGCTCACCCCCGCCGCAGCCGCCCCACCAAACACCTCCACAAAACCTGCCCTACGAACACGCCCGCAAACACTCCGCAGCTGTCCAGCAGCATATCGCTAACCTGGCAGCTGCGGCCCGGTACAAACCACTGGTGGAATTCATCCGATACCGCATACGCCGTCCCAATCATCCAAGGGACGCCGATGCTAAACCTCCATTTTTTCCTTCGGTCAGAATAACTCCCCGCAAGGAAAAACCCCAGCACCGCATATTCGGTCGCATGCGCCGTCTTCCTGACCGGATGGTCAATTTTTTTCGCAAATTCAAGCTGCTTTTGCGGTTCCCATGCCGCAAACCCCGGGACAAAAATCTTCCCGATCAGCTCCCCTACCGAAGCGCTGTCTTGCGAAGACAATTGTGCTTCCCTTGCTGAAAACAGGAAGATAACAATCATCCAGACAAGCGACAGAGCCAAAAATATTTTTTTCCTCATAATCCTACCCCTCAAATTTGGCGTAATGCGCGAAAAAAGAGGCAATACGCCAAGTACTGCCCCTTTTTCCATACGCGCCTGATTAGGAATTTTTTTCCATTGTACCTCTTATATTTGCCATTCACAATCATATTTCCTGGACAAGTATCTTACGGCAGTTATTTTCCAGATAAATATTCATGGATCCCCTTTGCCGCCGCTTTGCCTGCGCCCATTGCAAGGATTACGGTCGCCGCGCCGGTCACCGCGTCCCCTCCGGCAAATACGCCCGGTTTGGAAGTCTGCCCGTTTTCTTCTTCCGCTACAATACACTGCCAGCGATTGACCTCCAGCCCTTCCGTAGTCGAAGAGATCAGCGGATTTGGAGACGTGCCAAGAGACATAATGACCGTGTCGCACGCGATTTCATATTCAGACCCCGGGATTTCGACCGGACGCCTTCTGCCAGACTCGTCCGGCTCGCCCAGTTCCATTTTGATAATCCGGATGCCTTTGACCCACCCGTTTTCATCAACGAGGATTTCCGTCGGGTTTTGCAGCAGGTCAAAGATAATCCCTTCTTCTTTTGCGTGGTGTACTTCTTCCACCCTCGCCGGGAGCTCCGCTTCACTCCTGCGGTATACGATATGGACTTCCGCGCCCAGGCGCAACGCCGTACGCGCCGCGTCCATCGCTACGTTGCCGCCGCCTACGACGACGACTTTTTTGCCTTCTGAAATCGGGGTATCGTATTCTTTAAACGCTTTCATCAAATTGTTCCTGGTCAGGAATTCATTGGCGGAAAATACGCCGTTTGCCTGTTCGCCAGGGATGCCCATAAATTTCGGCAGCCCGGCGCCGGAGCCGATAAATACGGCTTCGAAGCCTTCTTCTTCCATTAATTCGTCAATCGTTACCGATTTGCCGATGACTACGTTCGTCTCGATTTTAACGCCAAGCGCTTTTACATTTTCTACTTCCCGCGCCACTACGCGCTCTTTCGGAAGACGGAATTCCGGGATACCGTATACCAGCACGCCGCCGGCTTCATGCAGCGCTTCAAAAATAGTGACGTCGTAACCAAGCCTCGCAAGATCGCCTGCGCAAGTAATGCCGGCAGGGCCAGAACCGATAACGGCTACTTTATGGCCATTTTTCTCAGAAGCAGGCGCAGGCTGGATGCCGTTCTCGCCAGCCCAGTCCGCGGAAAAACGCTCCAGTTTGCCAATGGATACCGGCTCGCCTTTGATGCCGCGGATACATTTGCCCTCACACTGAGACTCCTGCGGGCAGACACGCCCGCAGACGGCAGGCAGTGCGGAAGATTCGGAAAGCACCTGGTAGGACTTTTCAAAATCCCCGTCTTTGACCGCGCCAATAAACGCCGGGATATCAATGCCTACCGGGCATCCTTTGACGCACTGCGCATTTTTACAGTTCAAACACCTAGCTGCTTCTTCCATCGCCTCTTCTTTGGAATAGCCAAGGCATACTTCATCAAAATTCGCCGCGCGTACCTTTGGCTCCTGCTCTTTGATCGGTACTCTTTTCATTACGTCCATTACTTGTCACCTCCGCAAATTCCGCATCCACCGTGATGGGTATCCCCCTCCTGGAGCTTCAGCATCGCCCTGCCTTCTTGTGTCTTATACTGCTGCTGGCGTTTCATCGCCTGGTCAAAGTCTACCAGATGCCCGTCAAATTCCGGCCCGTCCACGCAGGCAAATTTCACCTTGCCGCCTACGACAAGGCGGCATGCGCCGCACATGCCAGTGCCGTCTACCATAATCGGGTTCATCGATACGATCGTCGGTATTTCCAGCTTTTTCGTCAACAGGCAGACAAATTTCATCATAATCATCGGCCCGATCGCAACGCAGTGGTCATACGTTTTGCCCTGGTTGACCAGTTCCTGCAGCTGGTCTGTGCCCATCCCGTGGAACCCATATGTACCGTCATCGGTAGTAACATATAAATTTGTCGCAACGGCTTTCATCTCTTCTAAATAAAACAGCAGCTCTTTATTCCTGGCCCCTATAATAACGTCGCAATCTACTCCGTGCTCATGCAGCCATTTTACCTGCGGATAGACCGGCGCCGTACCGACGCCGCCCGCAATAAAAAGGATCGACTTTTGTTTGGTCTTTTCCAGGTTCTTTTCTTCGCATATCTCGGATACGCATCCTAACGGCCCTACAAAATCGCGGAAACTGTCGCCGGTTTCCAGATTTTTCATACGTTCCGTCGAAGCCCCGACTGTCTGGAATACGATCGTAACCGTCCCTTCCCCCCTGTCATAATCACAAATCGTTAGCGGGATGCGTTCTCCTTCTTCATCCATCTTTACGATCACAAACTGCCCTGGCAGACAGGATTTTGCTACCCGCGGCGCTTTTACTTCCATCAGGTATATCTTATCTGCCAGCAATTCTTTTTTTACAATTGGAAACATACTTAACCTCCACTATCATTCTCTCGTGTGCGCGCTGCTAAGGAACTGTATACAAATGGCATACGTTATTTACATACAGTTTCAAAAAGCCCAGCATTCAACCTTCGCAGGGCATTATGAAAAATACACCAGTTCGTCTTCCGGCTGGTCGGTCGGCTGTATCGAGATCGGGTACAAAACCGGCCCTTTGCCGTGGTATTCCATGGCAAATTCATACTTTACCTCCGCCGTCAAATCGATCCAGGAACGATGCGGGATCGTCTCCGCACGGTCATATTTGCATTTAAAGCCTACAAACTGGATATCCGCCTCGCAGCAGGTCATCGCAAAACGCCCCGGTACGAATACCCCGCGCTTTAATTTGCTTTCCGGCCGGTAGACCAGCGCCAGAAAATGGACTTTCTTCTTGTCATATTTTTTCGGGTCGTCCATAGCGTCCAGATACCAGATGCCGTAATCCGCGTCGGTAATGTCGATCACATCCGCATGGATATCAAACGGCAGCTCTTCCATATCGCCTTCGTCGATCGTACCGTCCTCGCGCTCATAGACGATCTGCGCCTTGCGGTTCAAAGCTTTTACTACCCTTCGAAACTTCGCCTTTGGCGTATCGTCCGTACACCGGTTAAAGATCACTACGTCTGCCGCAAACATCTGCTCCATCATCATCGGGCGCATATTCGCCAGATACAGCTCAAATGTTTTTGCGTCCACAGTCGCCAGGGACTGGACGAGCACCCAGCCTTCCGGCAGCTCCATTTCCAAAAACGGCCCGACTTCCCAGGTTCCGTTGTATTCTAAAAAGACCTGTTGCGGATGGTACTTTTCATTTAACGCCTCCAAGTATTCTTTTGTCAAGTCTTCCTGATTTTCCACCATTGCCAGATGCCCGGTAATCGTATGGAGCTTTTCCTCCTCGTACTCTACGTCGCCGTCCTCGCAGCAGATGACCAGGTTCCTGGCATCTTTGCCAAATTCGTTGTCATATAATGTCTCATGAATAAGCGATGTCTTACCGCTGTCCATAAAGCCTGTAAAAAAATATACTGGTATTTCCTGCATAAGCCACATCCCTTTCTGAAACCTTCCTGCGCCGGTCAAAGCGCCGGTATTTTTCCTGTCTTTGTGTATCTTCCACTTTATTTATTGGACACTTTTTGCCCCAAGCTTGTTACGCGATCTGGAACAGTTCCGCCAGCTTATCTTCTGCCAGGCCGCACCCAATCACGCATAGCCGCCCGGTATATTCCGGCTGCCCTTCGCGCAGCTCATACTCCCCTGGTACCATGTCAAAATAAATCCAAGAACCGTCGACAGCCTCTACCATGCCTTTCGCACGCAATATCTCGCCGTAATCTTCTGTCTGGGAAAGTGCTTCAAGCGCGTGTTCAATGGCAGCCTTTTCATACTTATGCGGCGTTTCCTTGCCCCAGCTTGTAAAGATTTCATCCGCATGGTGGTGACCATGGCCATGCTCGTCATGATGGTGACCATGACCGTGTTCATGTGCGCTGTCATCGTGGCCATGTTCATGCGCTCCGTGGCCATGTTCATGCGCTCCGTCATCATGGCCGTGTTCATGCGCTCCGTGGCCATGTTCATGTCCGCCGTCATCATGGCCGTGTTCGGGGCGATCAACGGCTGCGTCATCGCCTTCTTGAA
>CASUON010000209.1 GCA_949457475.1 uncultured Lachnospiraceae bacterium | reverse complement strand
ATAATTCCTACATTTACTTTCATAGCTTCGGCAAATGCAGTTGCCCATTGTGGAGCAATACCATGGTGTATGGATATATCACCTTCTGACTGGTGTTTGAATCCTGGAACTGTACGTTCTGAGATTGCAGAAAACTGTGAGAGGGTGGATGGCCTGCTTATTCATAAAACGAGTGGTAGAAAAGTGGCGGCCCTTATGCCCGTGTATACGCTTGGAAATATTCCAGATATGTCTGCTTTCCGTGCAATTGCGGATGAATATGGGCTGCCATTGATCGTAGACGCGGCTTGTGCAATTGGGGCGGAATATAAACATTCTGCGTTTGGCACCCTCGCGGATCTGTCTGTCCTTAGTTTTAATGGAAACAAAACGGTTACTTGTGGAGGCGGAGGGGCAGTCGTTGGCAATGATGAAAAACTGCTGCATCACGTAAAACATCTCACTACAACAGCCCGTGTTTGGCCAGATTATGATTTTGACGAAGTAGGCTATAATTATCGTATGACAAATATCCAAGCGGCAATAGGAGTGGCGCAGATGGAAAGAATCGATGAATTGGTAGATACAAAACGAAAAATCCATGATTATTATGAAAAACAATTACATGTGTTGTGGAAGAAAAAGTGTTCTTTTTTTCCGGCTACGGATGGAAGCAGCTGTTGGCTGAGTGGAATCGTATTGCCGCCGTCATTTCTACTGAAAGATAGCAAAGAGATGTGTAGCAAGTTGAGAGAATCTGATATTGATGCAAGGCCTTTTTGGAAACCTGTCCATCTCCAGGTTCCGTATGCGCAGTCGCCTCACGGCGATGTAAAAGTAGCTGATGGGCTGTGGCAACGAATCATTACTTTGCCATGCGCAACAAACATTGAAAAAAGTCAATTAGATGATGTGATAAACAAAATTAAGTTTTTATTTGAATAGGAAAGAGTTATTATGAAAAGGCGGCAACTGTTAGTAAGAAGTGTATCAGTCATTTTTTTCTTCTAGAGGTAAATCAAGATCAATATGTTGATAAGTTAATTCAATTGTGTTTTAATGGCAGCGGAAGGATTGCCGAAATTGTAGGAAGGGATCAAATCAGGATCGAGGAGAAATTAAGGCTAGGGGAAGGGTAAAGCATGGGCTATTTTTTACACGAAACAAGTATAGTAGATGACAGCGCCGTCATAGGCGAAAATACGAAAATCTGGCATTTTACGCACATCCAGTCTGGGGCAAGGATTGGAAAGGGTTGCTCCCTTGGGCAGAATGTCAATATTTCAAATCATGTTGTGATTGGCGACTATGTAAAAATCCAAAATAACGTTTCTGTCTATGAAGGCGTACAGTTGGAGGACTACGTGTTTTGCGGCCCAAGCTGTGTTTTTACAAATGATTTGACGCCAAGGTCCCGCTATCCCAAAAACCACAAATATAAAAAGACTTTGGTCCGCCATGACGCAGCATTGGGGGCGAACTGCACAATTGTCTGCGGACATGAAATAGGGGCCTATGCTACGATCGCGGCAGGGGCAGTGGTGACGAAAGACGTGCCGGCGCACGCCCTTATGGCAGGGGTGCCGGCACGGCAGGTCGGATGGGTATGCAAGTGCGGGCAGGTGCTTGAGAAAGATCTATGTTGCGTGGATTGTGGAAGGGTGTACCAGCTTGATGGTGGTAGGTTAATCATAAAGGGGGAGAAACGGATGGACAAAAGGCAGAACCTGATTGCATTCCGGGATTTAAAACGGCAATATGAAAAATTAAGACTTCATATCGACCAGCAGATTGCGGAGGTGATATCTACTGCACATTTTATATCCGGAGAGCAAGTGAAAGTGTTGGAGCGGCAGCTTGCCGCTTACGTGGGGGCCAAACACTGCATAACATGTGCGAATGGAACGGATGCAATAACCATTGCACTTTTGGCATACGGAATCGGGCGGGGAGACGCTGTGTTTGTCCCGGATTTTACATTTTTTTCCAGCGGCGAGTGTCCTGCGGCCATAGGCGCAACGCCAGTCTTTGTGGATGTCCTGCCGACAACGTACAACATTGATCCCGTGTCTTTGGAAAAGGTTGTTGAAAAGGTTTTATCAGAGGGGGGATTAAAGCCAAGGGCGGTGATAGCGGTGGATTTGTTTGGGCAGGCATATGATTATGCCGCTGTCCATAAGGTCTGCGAAAAGTTTGGCATGCTTTTATTGGAGGATGCCGCGCAAGGGTTCGGGGGTTCCTATACCTTAACAACAGGTGAGAAGAAGATGAACGGATCCTTGGGTGATATTGCTACTACTTCATTTTTTCCGGCAAAGCCTTTTGGATGTTATGGGGACGGAGGCGCTATTTTCACAGACGATGACGAGGCTGCCAAGCTTTGCCGCAGCATTGCTGTCCATGGAAAGGATATGGATGATCCAGATGATATAAACGCAAAATATCACAATATCCGTCTGGGGATGAACAGCCGGCTGGATACGCTGCAGGCAGCAGTGTTACTTGCAAAATTCCCTTTTTTTCGAGACGAAGAGCTGGACGCCGTTCAAAGGGCCGCAAAACAGTATTCCGAACGGCTGGGCGGCATAGAAGGCATAACGACCCCGGTGGTGGGAAAACGCTGCCGTTCTAGCTGGGCGCAGTACACCATCCAGCTGCCATACGGCTGCGACCGCCGTATGGTGCAAAAGAAGCTAAAAGAGCAGGGTATACCGACCAATATCTACTATAGGAGGCCCATGCATAAGCAGGGGGCTTTTCAGAATACGAGGTCGGCAAAAGCAGACTGCCCGGTGACAGAATATTTGTGCAGGCATGTCCTATGCCTTCCGATGCATCCGTATTTAAGGGAGGAAGAAATAGAGAAGGTTTGTGATGTGTTGCAGGATGTAATTTTTATGAAGAATAAATTTTAAATAGAAGATTTATCTTCTTTAATGTTTTTTGTCCTGCATTTGCCAATATAGATAATCGTTCCAGGCTTTGGGATCAAAGGTTAAATCGTTCATTTTGTGGTTTCCCCATCCCTTTGTATCCCATGCTTTTTCTCAAATTCTAAAACTTTTTCAGTTGGTTCCCAGTCTACAGATTCCATTTTATTTCTGCACTTTTATTATATTTCATGTATAAGTTTGGTGTCAATGAAAATATTCCCGTTCATATTTAGGACAGAATTATTACTTTTTCGACTACCGGGACAATGTAATCTTAACCATGGAAAAGACATTCAGATTAGACCTAAGAAAAAATCATGCCGTTGTCAGAAATTAAATGAATATCCATTTATAAAGTATGAAAATAAACAGTGGATTTCTCAACTTCACGAAATGAAACTAAAAACAATTTTCTTTTAGTTAACATTTTACTGCAAAATGTTAACTAAATGTATTCTAAACTAATTTTCATTATTTTTCAACTCTTATTTCAAAATTAGCATTTTTAGCTAATTCGAATTTCCATTTTTTTATTTTATTGTTAAATAGTTACAAAAATTTACCACATATCGGAGCTTTTCATGTCAGAAAGAATATAAAAAGAATTTAAAAAGAATTCAAATAAAATTAAAATTAAACCGATACGATATCCATTTGATCCGGCAAATTAATTTTGCCGGATTTTTTGTTGCCTATTTGGATTGTCAAAATACAGCTTGTTTATGCTGTATTTTCAAGGATTAGCGGATTTTAGCGGATTTTTTTTCCACATAACATTTTGCAGTAAAATGTTATGCAAGATAATATGTAGTTTTATATAGGAAATACCGGGCCGTTTCTAAGGATTTCCAGAAAAAGGGGGAAATACGCGATGCGGGAACTAGATTATGGAAAAATTGGTTTAAGAATCCGCCAGGCCAGGAAGGCAAAGGGCTGGTCGCAAGGCGCAATGGCACAAACATGCGGCATCAGCATGTCGTTTTTAGGGCATATTGAGCGTGGCACGCGGATTATGAGCATGGATACGTTCGCGGCTATCTGCGAAGTGCTTGGCGCAAAGGCGGACGAGCTGTTATGGGGCATTCCCGAGCCGACGGAGGCCAGCCTGTCCGGGATGTGGGGGCAGGCAGGGACAAAGGGCGGCGACAACGACAGTTATATGATGTATACGAAGATTATGAAATCAGTAGCGGAAATTATGGGCGGGGTTTGAAAAAGCGCCGGATCAACTGTTAGTTAAAATTATTCCTGCGATTCCTTGCAGCGTTGGCACTTGGATGAAAAGGGATATACATATTGAATTCTGCAACGAAAAGAGGAACAGTGTGCAGCGTACGTGGCGGGGTGCTGGTACGGATGGCGGAGCTATGCCCAAATATATGAATATCATTTACGTTGTATTTTTCAAGGGAAATAAGATTCAAATACATTACGAAAACGAATAAATGAATGTGTTGAAGACAGGGGAGATACTGCCGTTTGTTGATTGTTAATAAAGGAATTGAGAATAAAGGGATAATAAATAGAGAGACTGGAAATAGGGGGGAGGAAAAGATGGCATACGATTTTTTGAGCGACCCCCGGTTTCAGGGGATCGTTCCACTACAAATAAGGGCGCATTTGTCATCGCCAACTATGCATCATGGGGCGGAAATGGATTATATCCATGAAGCATACCAATCTGGCTGGGTAACTACAGCAGGAGAAAATATAAATGAAATAGAAAGGATGGCAGCAGAAACGACAGGCGTAAACTATGCCGTTGCTTTGACCAGTGGGACAGCAGCAATTCATTTGGCCATTAAACTGGCTGCGGAGCGTTTGTACCGCTCAAGCACCGGAGTCAGCACGCCGGATGGGAAAGGCTACGGCGGGGCTTTGTTTGGGAGGCGGGTATTTGTTTCAGACCTTACTTTCGATGCCACAGTGAATCCAATCGTCTATGAAGGCGGGGAGCCGGTTTTGATTGACAGCGAGTACGAAACATGGAATATGGACCCGCAGGCATTGGAAAGGGCATTTAAGGCCTATCCAGATGTGAAGCTGGTGGTACTCGCCCATCTTTATGGAACCCCAGCGAAGGTAACGGATATAAAAGACATTTGTAACAAGCACGGGGCGCTTTTGATTGAGGATGCGGCGGAATCCTTTGGGGCAAAGGCTGGCAGCCGGATGACAGGGTCCTTTGGCGACTATGGAGTCATCAGTTTTAATGGAAACAAAATCATAACCGGGAGCGGTGGCGGGATGCTGCTTGTAAATGACCCATACAGCGCAGATAAAGCAAGAAAATGGTCAACACAAGCAAGGGAGGATGCAGCATGGTATGAACATGAAGAGCTAGGGTATAATTATAGAATTTCAAACATTGTAGCAGGGATTATAAGGGGGCAATGGGCGTTTTTGGATGAACATATCAAAAGAAAGAAACAGATATGGGATAATTATAAGAAAGGGCTAATTGGCCTCCCTGTTAAAATGAACCCTGTTGCAGAGGGGTGCAATTACTGGCTGGCCTGTATTTTAATTGACAAGGATGCAATGGCAGAAACAGCAAGGTCGGCTCGAAAAGCTGTTTTCAATATGGAAAAGGGGAAAAGCTCCCCAACAGAAATATTGGAAGCATTAAATGTATTTAACGCAGAAGGGCGTCCAATATGGAAACCAATGCACTTGCAGCCAATTTATGCAGGAAATGATTTTATAACTGCCGATGGGGGCGGCATAGAGGCGATAGGTGGTTATATTAAACATGGCTGGGAGGGCGTAAGCAGCGATATTTTTAACAGGGGGTTGTGCCTCCCATCGGATATCAAAATGACAACCGGGCAGCAAGAGGGGGTTCTTAAAGTCATACGGGGCTGTTTTGGGTGAAGCAATATGAGAAAGATAATAAAGCCGATGATCCGGCTTTTTTGCTTGTGCCTGTTGGCTGGATTTGTTGTCAATAGGGTGGAAAAGAAAAGCGGCTGGGTACAAGGGCATACGCCGGGGTGGTATGAAAAGAATATGAAAAGGCCATTGGACTTTGGCTTGTCGCTCTTTGCAGTGGTTTTATTGTGGCCTGTATTTCTTATTATGTGGATAGTAGTCAGAACCATGCTAGGCTCGCCTGTTATATTCAGGCAGGAACGGCTGGGGCTGGACCATAGGGCCTTTACCATTATGAAGTACCGTTCAATGCTGGATATCAGGGGGAGTGAT
>CASUON010000208.1 GCA_949457475.1 uncultured Lachnospiraceae bacterium | reverse complement strand
TAGGACTTCTTGCATTCTGGAGCGGAACATCCGGACAGGCCTGCTGCCTGGTTCCGGCGTCCGGGATACAAAATATATGCACGGTTTGTCGGATAACAACCTATTTGCCCGGAAACTAAAAGAATCCATTTCCTTTTTTATACTATTCCTTATACTATACAATCGCATAATTCATTATACATTTGTATAGCGCAGCTGTCAAGCACTTCGTTATGAAAACAACGCCCTTCCTCACACGCGGCGCTCCAAAAATGAACAAAGCTGCACACATAGCGGCCTGCCATATTATACCTTGGCAAAAATTATGGTAAAATCTAGAAATCAAGTTGCTATTCCCAGACGGCTTATATATAATGAATGTAACGATACAACTAGCCTAACTTATTCTCCAAATAACTCGGTAATGGCGCGAAACCGTATCATTTAGGCCCAGCCTGCTGAAAGAAAAAAATTAAAATTTAAGGAGGAAAGACATGAAAAGAGTCAAAAAACTGCTCAGCGTCTTGCTCGTGCTGACGCTAACATTCGGATTGATTCCGCTACTGCCTGGGGGACGGACAAACGTGCTGGCGGTGGAAGAATTCCCGTCACATCCGTTTCCGTACACAATAACCTGGGGGGATTTTACTGTTACAATCACGGAAGACACAGAGGCCGCGTGGGATTTATCCTATGGCAAACCGTGTAAGCTGGAAATAACTGGCAGCGGCGCAATGCCAGATATCGGCCCCACTGCTCCTTGGAAGGCATATGCCCCTTTCATTACAGCTATATCCATCCCGGAGGGGGTTACATGCATTGGCAGATATAATTTTTATGAGTGCCCAAGCGTGCAGTCTGTTACCATTCCAGACAGCGTAACAAACATTAAAAATCTCGCATTCGGCTATTGCAGTACATTAAAAGAAGTAAATTTGGGAACCGGTTTAAAAGAATTGGGTCCGCAGGCATTTATCCATTGCACCTCATTGAAGAATATTACGTTTCCAGACAGCTTAGAAACCATAGGTTTGGATTGCTTTTATGCAACAGGCATTACCAGCATTACGATTCCCAAAAACGTATCCTCGATAAACGCGCGCGCGTTTGGCAATGCGTTCCGTTTATCTTCCATTCAAATTGCAGCTGGAAATACGCATTTTAAGGTGTTCGATCAAGTATTATATGAAATAAAAGACGGCAGGCCCTACCAGGTCGTTTGCTGCGCGCTCGCAAATCTGGGCATAGACCGTCAGCTTGAAATTTTAGATGGGACTGAGCGTATCATGCAATATGCTTTCGATTACGGTGGAAATCATATCGCCTCCCTTATCCTGCCGAAAACGCTAAAACGGATTGACAGCTATGCTTTTTCACACTGCTCAAGTATCAAAGAGCTGCGTATACCAGACAGCGTAGAAACGATTGGAACGCAAGCGTTTGCAAATTGCTCTGCATTAACAACGGTATCCATCGGAAAGGGGCTGCAAAACTACTCTGACCTTGTATTTGACAACTGCAAGGCGTTAAAGGAAATAAACGTTTCTGAAGATAACGCATACCTTTCCGCTACCGATCATGTGCTCTATAATAAAGAAAGGACGATCTTATATTATTATGCGTCTGCAAAGCCGGACATTGCTTTCCATGTTCCGGATACCGTGGAAAAAATCGTAAACTATGCAATTTGCCATTCCCCCCTGATAGAATTGTACCTGCCGAAAAGACTGCAAACATTAGGAACAAACGCCATTTTCTATAACAAAAGCCTAAAGAGCATCTTCTTTGCAGGCGACGCCCCAAATTGCCCTAGCACGCCTGTAAAGACAATATCTAACAACGCTGAAAACCTAATGCTTTATAAAACGAACGATTCCAATTGGCCGGTCGAATCGAACGCTTGGAGCAGTTTCCTTTTTGGCACATGGGATACACAAAATACGTCTCAGGATTCCGGCAACATTTCCGGCATTGACTGGAAATACGAAGCGTCTATGGGACGCCTGACTTTCACTGGCGCCGGAGAACTGCCCGATTATGAAGACAGCGCCTCTACGCCATGGGGCGCATACCGAAATGATATCCAAACCATAGATATGGAACAGGTTTCCGGCATCGGCCGCCATACTTTCCATCAAGCGGAAAAACTGATTCGCCTAGACGCCGATGAAAGCCTAAAACAGATCGGCGATTATGCGTTTGCGGACTGCCCAAACCTGGTATTTTCTGATTTTGAAGGCATAGAAACCGTAGGCGAGGCAGCTTTCCAAAATGACAGCTCCTTTACCAGGCTCGTTTTATACGGGGTGTCAGATATCGGCGCCGGGGCGTTCAAAGGGTGCAGCGCACTGACATACGCATCCCTTGGCGGGCGTCTAAAGAGCATGCCGCAAGAAGTATTTGCCGGCTGCAGCGCGCTGGCCAGCCTAATAGTTCCGGAAAGTGTCTCCAGCATCGGGCCCAGGGCGCTGCAAGGCTGTTCTAGCCTCTACAGCATCAACATCCCGGCCGCAGTCAGCTCCATTCAATCCAAAGCGTTTGCTGCGTGCGCGGCAATGAAAAACGCCTATTTTTATGGCGGGATGCCGTCGGAATGGGCAGACGACAGCTTTGCGGAATGCGGCGGCCTGACGCTGTGCTACCGCACGGCGCAAGCGCAAAATGGCTGGACAAGCCTGGGCCCGGCCTGGAACGGCCTTCCACTAAAAGGGCTGGATAAGTTTTACACTGAACGACAAGACCACTATTCCTTTAACAACTCCGCTTCGTCCTATGGCTACGAGACCGGCTACCGCATCCCAAGGCAGCGCTACGTGGACGTGCTGGACAGCATTACGCAAGGAACCTATTATTATGCGACCGACGGGACGTGGAGGGGCTCTTGCTACGGCATGGCAAGCTCTACGCTGGATTTTTATGAACATCCGGAAAAGCTGCAGGCGCTCGGATATGACGCTGGGCAAATTCCATATAAACTGCAGGCACCGCGCGATCCAAGCAAAACGCTGACCAAACAGATCGAAGCTTACCAGATTTCCCAATACAAGACGGGATACGGCCTGCCTGGCAAAACAGAAAAAGAACACTATCGGAACTTGATCCAGCGCATTGAGGAGTTCGAACGCTCGGGCGGGCTACGAATAGACTCCAACGCGGAACCAATCCTGCTATGCCTATCGTCGTGCAATAGCGGCCATGCGGTAACGCCTGTCTCTGTCAGCCAAAAGGACAATGGGGATTACGCCGTGCAAGTGTATGACCCGAACGCCCCTTCCGCCCTGCAAACTTTGACAATTTCGAAAGATTGCAGCGCGATTACTTATCAAGTTGGTCCCATAACCTATAAGAAAGCATCCTATAAGGACTACAGCGCGATTTCCAAAGCCATGTCCGACGTGACGCTGCATTCTGCCACTCATGCGCCAGACAGCCAGCTCCGGCTCGCCATTGACAAGGAAAATGGTATCGTTGCCGCAGCAGACGGCAGGAAACTGGAGAACATCGAAGGCGCCTATGAGCAGCTCCAAATCGGCGCGGAGACAGACGACGAGGATTTTACCGGCATCCGGCGTTTTGTCCTTCCCAAAGGGGATTATCAGCTATACCGTGAGGAAGAAGGCCAGACGGAGGACGATAGCCTGACAGAAGACGGCGTTACCTTCTATCTTGCAGACGGCGACCTGTTCGCGCAGATTGCCGCTTCGGATGAAAACGCGTCCCTGGATGTAAAGGAAGGCGGCGCAGACGGCCTGGAGCTCACGTTGCAGCCTAGCTCTGAAGAAAGCGAATCCGTCTCCTGCACGTTTACAAACGCACAAGATCAGACGCAGGCAGTTGAAATCGTCGGCGCGCATAACAAAACGCCGATCACGTTTACCATGGCAAACAATGACATGATCTCCATCAAAAATGTGCCAGAAGGGGCCGACGTTACGGTCGGCGGCGAAAAAGCGCAGATAACAGGAGGACAAGTGTCCGTCAAGCTAAAAGACGCCCAGGAAGACGCTACGCGCAAAGTGGAGAGTATCACGCTGAGCGTAGATAAACGCTCGTTGAACGCCGGAAACACGTTGCAGCTGACGGCGGCGGTATTCCCGCAAGACGCAGCGGACAAAAGCTTAATGTGGTCGTCCAGCGATCATCTGGTGGCGTCCGTGGACGAAAATGGCTTGGTCACCGCCCTTAGCCCTGGCGAAGCGACGATCACCGTAGAAAGCCAGGACGGCTCCGGCGTAAGCGCATCCTGCGTAATCTCTGTAGGCAGCAGCGACACTCCATCCGGTGGCGGCAATAATAACCCATCTGGCGGCAACGGCTCCGGTGATAACAACAATCCATCCGGTGGCAACAACAACTCCGGAGACAATAACAATCCATCTGGCGGCGGCAATGGCTCCGGTGGTAACAACAATCCATCTGGCGGCAATAACAGCTCCAGTGGCAGCGGCTCCGGTGGCAATAACAATCCATCCGGCGGCAACAACGGCTCCGGTGGCAGCGGCTCCGGCGGCAATAACAATCCATCCAGCGGTGGCACCAGCTCTGGCAGCAATAGCGGCTCCGGCAGCAACGGCTCCAGCGGCAATAACAACAATCCATCCGGCGGTGGCAACAACGGCAATCCATCCGGCGGCAATAACAGCAATCCGTCCGATGAAAATGGCTCAACGAATGGGAACGCAGGGACTGACCATCCGAGCAATGGAAACGACACGCCAAACGGCTCTATGCAGATCAAACTACTGTACTACGTAATCACATTTGACGCAAACGCCGGGACAAATCTGAGCCGTGATACGATGACGCTTCTTAGCGACGACAACCTTGGCATCCTGCCGCAAGTGCAGCGCAAAAATTACATTTTCAACGGCTGGTACACGCAGAAGGTCGGCGGCTCCAAGGTTAGCGGATCAACCGTTTTGAACGCGGGCGCTACTTTATTCGCCCAATGGAAAAAAATCCTCAAGCCGACGCAAGCGAAGCTGTCGAAGCTGAACTCAAAAAAAGCGGGGCAGATCACCGTCAGCCTAAAAAAAATGGCTGGCGCGGATGGATATGAAATCGCCTATTCCACAGATAAAAAGTTCCCGGCAGCCGCAACAAAAAAAGCGGCAACTGTTTCTGAAAAGAAGACGATAAAGAAACTAAAATCAAGTAAGAAATACTATGTTAAGGCGCGTGCCTATACCATAGATTCCACAGGCAAAAAAATCTACGGGGCATATGGCAAAGCCAAAAGCGTCTCTGTAAAATAGCAATCCCAAAGGCGCCGCCGCGCCTGCAAACGTGGACGCGGCGGTACAAAACAGCGGCGACCTGCGCAAACATACGCACGGGTGCTCTACAAAGTCTGGCAAAATCTCTGATTTGCCATAAGGTAAGAAGGGACAAACATATATGAAGAACAAAAAAATCCATGGATTATTCCTAGCCGCAGCCATGCTGTTTTTCTGTATTATTCAAATTCACATAGCAGCAGCGGACGCAGCTCCCTCCCTATCAGCCGTAGCGGACGTAGCAGACGCGACGAAGGGCGGCTATATCAATGTCAGCGTAAACCTGAGCGGCAATCCATCTATTAGCACGTTAGGCATAGCGTTAAATTATGACAGCGGCGCGCTAAGCTATGATAGCGTTTCTTGGAACGGCGCTTTTTCTGAAAACGACATATGCATGACGTCTGATACCGGCGGCGCCGTGAATCTCTCCGTAGTCTGCGAAAATAGCTATTCCGCGGATGGAACGATCGCGACCGTAAGGTTTCGGGCCAATTCTGACGAACCTTCCATCCCGGTCACGCTTTCCCTGCGCGACATAGCCGATGAAGACCTGCAAGCCATCGCAGACTGCAAAGTCTCAAGCCGCGTCCACACGCCCGCCAAAGTGGACAAAGCAGACGGCGGCCAAAATTCAAACGAACCGAAGGAAGAGGCGGCGGACGATGCAAATAAAACCGCTGTCTCTTCGAAAACAGACAGCGAAAATGCAGCCAATGCAAACCAAAGCACACCCGAGCAGAAAGCCCCTGCCTCTGTAGGTGGAAACGCCAATCCTGACCAGAACTACAAAACAGGCGCTGTAGGTGGAAACGCTAATCCTGACCAGAACTACAAAACAGGCGCTGTAGGTGGAAACGCTAATCCTGACC
>CASUON010000207.1 GCA_949457475.1 uncultured Lachnospiraceae bacterium | reverse complement strand
TTGAAAAACATCCGGACGGGCCTGCTGCCTGGTTCCGGCGTCCGGGATACAAAAAAATGCACGTTTTGCCGGATAACAACCTATTAGTTCTTATTTTTAAGGGATATCCCCACCCCATGAAAAGCAACTATCTTCTTTTCATTAGCTTTCCCTAAATTATAATAAATGGCGGAAAAATCCAGTATACACGCAGCTCGAAAAGTGGTAGTATATAAAAGATTACAGATAGCTTCGTTTACCTATTTCATATATTTCCTTTATAGAAATAATTGCAACAAATATCTCGTAATCTAAATATCGAATAATAAAAAGAGAAAATGATAAGAAAAACAGTATTTCTATGCTACTCTGATGGCAACAGCTATGATAATATAGACTGATACGGTTCAGACAGCGCAATGCTCTACCCTTCTGTCCAGATAAGGCTTAGAAAAAACGTCAAAGAAAGGAATACAAAAGCGATGAAACTGACAATTGGCCACTTATATCCAGACCTGCTAAACTTATACGGCGACCGCGGCAATATTATGTGTATACAAAAACGCCTCCAATGGAGGGGTATAGAAGCCGAGGTCATCCCCTATCCGAGCGGCAGCCGGATTGATTTCGACAGCTTAGACCTGATTTTGCTCGGCGGAGGCTCCGACCGTGAACAGGAGCTGGTATGCCGCTATTTAAAACAGGTTGCTTCGGAATTTAAGCGCTGGGTGGAACAAGACGGCGTGCTGCTGGCAGTCTGCGGCGGTTATCAGCTTCTTGGAAACTATTACCTGACAGACAAAACAAAGATCGAAGGGCTTGGCATCTTGGACATTTACACGAAATGGGAACCGGAACGCCTTGTTTCGAACATTATTCTAGACAACCCGCTGTTCCGTTATCCGGTCGTAGGCTTTGAAAACCATGGCGGCCGCACTTATATCGGCGACTACTCCCCATTTGGCAAAGTACGCTATGGACATGGAAATACCGGGACGTCCGGCTATGAAGGCGTCATCTACAAAAACGTAATCGCTACTTACCTGCATGGGCCGCTCCTGCCAAAAAATCCGGAAGTATGCGACACCCTGCTGGCACGCGCGTTAAAGAAAAAATATGGGGAAGAAGTTGCCCTGCAGCCACTTTCCGATGAACTGGAGCATATGGCAAATCAGGCGATCACAGACCGGTTTCAGAAAAACCAGCCTGCGTCCTCCACTTCGGAACGCAGACGCCGCATCAGCAAAAACGGCGGCAGAAAACGGCGGCAGAAGTAAACGGTACGCAAAAATATGAAAAAATAACGTGATAAAATCCTCCGGATTTTTATCACGTTATTTTTTATTTCTTGCTTTTTATTTCCTGCTTTTCATTTCCTGTTTTTTTATTTCCCATACAGTTTATAGCCTGTCTCTTGTAGCTTTGCGTCTTTTGCCTGCACCTGCTTTTTCATCTGCTCTGTATACGCTTTTAATTTCTGCAGCAGCTGGCCGTCCGATGTAGCCAGTATTTTCGCCGCCAAAAGCCCCGCATTCTGCCCGCCGTTGATCGCAACCGTAGCTACCGGTATCCCGCTTGGCATCTGCACGATCGAATACAAAGAATCCCTGCCGCCAAGGGAAGTCGTATGCATTGGTATCCCAATGACCGGCATCGGAAAGATCGCCGCGCACATGCCCGGCAGATGCGCCGCCATGCCCGCGCCGGCAATGATTACTTTAAACCCTTTCTGCTCGGCAGACTTCGCATATTCATAAAAAACATCCGGTTCACGGTGTGCGGAAATAATCGCCATTTCATACGAAATGCCAAGCTCTTCCAACACGTCCGCCGCTTTTGCCATAACCGGCAGGTCGGAATCAGAGCCCATTACAATCCCTACTTTAGCCATTTTTAACCCTCCTCTTATTCCAATAAGTGTATGCTGCAGGCCGGCAGGCGAAACGCCAGCCTGTTATTCTAACCTTATTCTAATCACATTCTAATTTAATGGTATATTTAGCTCCTCTGTCCCAGGGACTACAAATTTACCGCCGCGGATCACATCGATCGTACTTCCGTCCGGCAGGATCGCCGTAATCGCATCCAGCTCGTCGTAAGGGATCGTAATATCCGTATGGCAGTTAAAATACGCTTTGGACGCGTCCTCTTTGCGCATCAGCGAGCACTCATTGTCACGCGGCATAATTTCTTTTCCGTCCGGGTTGTAAACCGCCATATCTTCCGCATGGGAATAGCACGTATCCCCAACCGCAAAATGCGGCCCTGTCTTTTCCGCGATCAAAATCGGCAGTTTATCCGCTATGCCAAAATCCCTAGCCATCCGGTAGGCGGTTGTATTTGTGCCAATCGCAAATTCGCCCATTGGCAGCGTATCGTGGTGCATAAACAGGTTTTCATGGATATAGCGCCTGTTTTCCGCTTCATCCTCAAAATTTCCGCAGCTGTAGCCGGTAACCATGCCGTCGGTAAACGTCAGCTCCAAATCTTTGTAGTCTAGCTCATTCAAATATACATCCGTTACATGCAGCACCCCATTCGTCCCTTTTAACACCGGGGAAGTAAATACTTCGCCGACCGGTATGTTTACATCCGCCACACAGTTTTCAAACGCGGTCTGATGTGCAGGCTGCTCCAGTTTCCAGATTGCAACCGTAAGGTCTGTGTGGTTTGCGCCCCTTCCGGTAATGTGCACCCGTTCCGCTTGGTCCAGCACATCGATCAAACGCTGCTGCATATTGCGGTAAAGCATATAATCCAGCGTATTTAATTTTACGGTTTCCGCAAAAACCGCCTCATAATCCGGCCCGATTGCCGGCAATGGATACGCGATAATCGTATAGCTGCGCTCCTCGCCTTTGATATACTGGTTCGTAATCTGCCCTGCCTGGCTGGCGCAGTACACATTTAACTGCTGCTGGGTTTCGTCATAATGAGCGGCCTCTTTTTTATTCTGCGGTGCGAACGGCTCTTCGCCGAATACTTCCTGTACGGCTGGGCCGCCAAACACACCGGCGAGGCCCTTATATTTCTCGTAGGCCGTCTTTAGTACTTCCAGCCTGCGCATGACAAACGCTTTATCTAGATAATACGCCCGGTCGTTGCGGTGGTCAAAATCATACTGCCGGTTTGGCGATGTGGAATAGCAGCCCCGTTTCCCATGCCCTTTGTTTTCCATGGAAGAGACGGCATCCCGGAAAACAACCGTCGACAAGCCGATCTTCGCAAAATTTTCGACCGCTTTGCGCACTACCCGCTCAAAACCGATCGCGTAATGGATGCTGACCGTTTTCTTTTTGGATATATCTTTATTCGTTACCTCAAAGCCGATTCGGTACCCTTCGGTAAACGTATCCGCCATAGCCTGTATCTGGCTTTCCGGCAGCCGCGCCAGATACGCCGCGGTCTTGCGTTCATTTTCTGAAATATACTCCCCGTAGCGGTACAGGTAAGACAGGTCTTCCAAATTCCCGTGCATTACAATGCCCGTGAAAAAGTCCAGCTGCGGGTCTATGCTTTCGCGTACGCTTTGCTCTACTAAAAGCTCGCTGTAATCATGGAAAAAACCGTATAAGACCATCCGTATCTGCTCGCGGTCCGTACCTGTCTTGTCGCAGAAACACGTATAGACCTCTACGAACAGTTCGAGTAAAATGGTCATCTCAAACACTCTGCCTTCATATGCGTATGCAATCAACGCGCGGCATTCCGTATATAGGAAACAGAGCAAGCCGCCAAATTCCTCACCCATCTGCTGCACTGCATAAGCAGGGTTTGCGTAGCTCGTCCCATAATTTTCCGGCAGGATATCCGCATACAGACGCGTATTCCATGCTTCACACTCTTCCAGCGGGCGCGGGCTGTCCAGCTCCCCTGCCTGCTGCATCTGCAATACATCCAATGTCAGCGACACAAACGACGCTACTTTTTGAAAATAGTCCCAAAACCGCTCCTGCTTCGTCTCCGGCTGCTTTGCAACCTGCCGTACACGCTCCGCAACCAGCGCAAAGCGCTCTGCTACGCTTTCGTTTCTTTCCTTGTAAATATCGGAATATCTCATGGTTTACGAACATCCTTTCCTAGATTACTTTTGATTTAAATTGTGCAATAGCAATTTTCTTTTTCTCAAGTGTACTTTTTCATGCGGTCCTGCCACCTACATTCGCTTTTAAGCCGCAATCCAGCCCAGCACATAAACTGCTATCCACCCAGTCAACATCAGCACAGACATGACGGCTCCGGCGACCGGCGCGTTTTTAATTACATTTTCCTTGCGCGCCTCATGGATGGACACCCGTAGCGTCAGCAGCGCAGCCAAAATTGCGGCGACGCCAATACAGCCGACTTTCTCCTGCGCGTTTCCGCCGCTTTGATAAGAAAGCGTTACCGCGTAAATAAACAGGGCAAGCGGCACAAAAGAAAACGCAAAAGCAACTGCCCCTGCCCCGGAATGCTTTTTTTTCGTAAACTTATAGTCTGCCCGTTTCTTCCGTCTCATCCGCCACTCCTTTTATATGATTCCAATGCAAGTTCCACATCGTTTTAAAGCATAAATATCCAATCATTCCGCCCAACGTATTCAATATCATATCGTCGACATCACAGCTGCCCACCCTGGTCACCAGCTGGATAACTTCAACGCCAAGGCTCACTTCAAAGCTTATAAGCGTTACCTTCCAAAAACTGCGGTTTTTTCGCGACAGCAGCGGAAAAAACAGCCCAAACGGCACAAATGCCAGCACGTTTCCCACCAGGTTTAAAAATACCGTATAAGGCCCCAGGATGCGGTAATAAACAAGGTACCTGCGTATCTCCCGAAATGGGTGCAGGTTATAATGGTATTCCGATGTCGACAAATTCCTCCCCATACTTTCCGCGAAAAACAAAAAATAAACCATTAATACAATATACAGGCCAAACAGCAGCCAGGCAGCCATCCGGTACCCTTTTTTATGTTTTCTATATTCCAATGCACGGCCCTCAGCTTATTTTGCTCCATACTGTTCATAGTATGCGTCAATGGCCGCTTTTATTGCATCATCAATTACCACTTTGCCATTGTATGGCCGGTTATATAAATGCGCGACTACTTCTTCCATAGATACGATCGCATTTGCCGCGAACCCGTATTTCTCCGTAATCTCCGCAAGCGCTTCTTTTTCTCCGCCCAGCCCTTTTTCCATACGGTTTAAAGAAACGATCAGCCCGACGACCTGCACATTTGCCTGCGCCTGCAAGATCGGGAACGTCTCTTCGATCGATTTGCCGGATGTGGTGACGTCCTCGATCATAACCACCCGGTCATTATCCTTAAGCTTGCTCCCCAGCAGGATGCCGGTATCCCCGTGGTCTTTTACTTCTTTGCGGTTCGAGCAGTAGCGGATTTCTTTGCCATACAGCTTCGCATACGCGATTGCTGCCGCCACGCTTAACGGGATTCCTTTATACGCCGGCCCAAACAGTACGTCAAAATCATCCCCATAATGCGCATGGATCGCCCTGGCATAATATTCCCCCAGCTTCATCAGCTGGCTACCAGTCACATAATTGCCTGCATTCATGAAAAAAGGCGATTTTCGCCCGCTTTTTAACACAAATTCTCCAAATTTTAATACGTCGCTGTCTACCATAAATTCTATAAATTCTTTCTTATAGCTTTCCATTTTTTACTCTCCTTTACCTACAGGCCTTTTTGCGTAATTCTTTCTTGCGGCGGCAAAACCCCCTGCTTCCCGACTGGATTTCTGGTTCTTTTTTTCCCTGTTTTTTCTAATTTTCTATTCTTCATTTTTCATCTTCGCGCCGCCTTGTCCTCGTCTATTGTTTTATCCCACCTGTCCTGCCGGGAACGGCTGAAGATTCTACATTTTTCCTATTCTATCATATTCGCAATAGATTTTCAATTCATTATTAAAGAATCATATTATGCAAAAGCTCAATTTCACAGTAGATTTTTTATACTAAATGTGATATACTTTTCCCAACAGTAAACCAGCCACAAAAGGAGAGTGATCAAATGTCATTAACAAATGAAGACCTGCTTGCGATATCAGACATGCTGGAACTAAAATTACAGCCAATGAATAGCCACCTAGCCACTATAGATAAGAGGCTCGATAACATAGATACGCGCTTTGATAGTATGGACAAGAGGCTCGATAACATGGATACGCGCTTTGATAGTATGGACAAGAGGCTCGATAACATGGATACGCGCTTTG
>CASUON010000206.1 GCA_949457475.1 uncultured Lachnospiraceae bacterium | reverse complement strand
GTCCGTCCGGTATGGAATACTTTCGCAGAATGCCTGGGACTTCTTGCATCCCGGAACGGAACAGCCGGACGGGCCTGCTGCCTGGTTCCGGCGTCCGGGATACAAAAATATGCACGTTTTGCCGGATAACAACCTATTATGCCTCATTTTTAAAGGATATCGCCACCCCGTGAAAAGCAACCCCATTCGGGTTTCTATGTAAGCGTCGCCAGGGCGCCATTGACATCGTACACAAAAAAACATACAATCAAACCAGGGGGTGAATAACTATGAATACATACAACCTGGAACGTTTCGTGAAAGCGCAGCAGCAAACTTACGCTACCGCCTTGCGTGAAATCCAAAGCGGCCGGAAAAAAAGCCATTGGATGTGGTATATATTTCCGCAGGCCGCTGGGCTTGGGCGTAGCGAGATGTCCGCTTATTTTGCGCTGCAAAGCCTAGACGAAGCAAAGGCCTATGCAAACCATCCAGTATTGGGCGCAAGGCTTACGGAAATGTGCAACGCGCTGCTTGCGCTTGATACTACAAATGCAGGCAGTATTTTCGGCTTTCCTGACAACCTGAAATTACAGTCGTCCATGACGCTGTTTGCCCTGGCATGCCCGCAGACGGCCCTGTTTCAAAAGGTACTTGACAAATATTACAACGGCCAAAAGGACGGCGCTACCCTTAGGATTTTAAACAGCCCGTGGTAGTGCCCCAGGAAATGAAAAAGGAGGCTCCCGTCTATGAAAAAGCTTTTGATCGCAGACGACCATGCGCAGATTTTAGACGTTTTGAAAGAATATGCAAAAAAAGACGGATATGAAGTACATACTGCCGCAACCGGTACCGAGGCGTTGGAAAAGTTTTCACAATTTGCATTCGACGCCGTTTTGCTAGACGTCATGATGCCGGAAACCGACGGCTTTGAAGTCTGCCGCCAAATCCGCAAAAAATCCATGGTGCCGATCATTATGGTTACGGCCCGCGGCGAAGATTTTGAACGGATTATGGGCCTTGACATCGGCGCTGACGATTATGTCGTAAAGCCCTTCTCCCCTTCTGAAGTGACGGCGAGGCTGCGCGCGATACTGCGGCGCATAGACGCTTCGGAAACTGGGGCGGGGCAGGCGCTTTCCAAAGGCAGCCTGTTTTTGTCGCTCGATAAATACAAGGCACAAATAAACGGGCAGGAAATCCACCTGACGAAAAAAGAACTTGAAATCCTCTGGCTCTTATCCTCCCAGACTGGCACGGTCTTTACCAGAAACCATATCCTGGATTCCGTATGGGGCTATGATTATTTTGGCGACGACCGGACAGTCGACACACATATCAAACGCCTACGCGCCAAATTAGACCGCTTTGCGCATCCGGACTGGGAAATTGTCACCGTCCGGGGCGTTGGCTACAAATTCGAGGTTGGCCATGCATAAAATAACGAAAAAACTGTTCCGCTATTTTACCTGCCTGCTCCTTTTTTTTGCGGTTATCGCATTTATCGGTTTTGGCGGCGTCTTCCGTTATTCTACTTCCCACTATCATGAGAAGGAATTAAAAGCCCGCGCCGAAACAATCAAAAACCAGCTGGAACAATTTATCAACGTCCCTGGAGAAGGGCACCGGCAGGGGCGCGGGATGGGGCGCGGCGCCTATCTAAGGTTTATCAACGATATTGCGATGGCGGACGTATACATTATTGACCAAGACGGCACCCCGTTTGCTTACGGCAGCCATGGTACCGCTGGAAATACGCCGACGCCGGAAGTGCTGGCGTTTGCCCCGCGCATCTTTTCCTCCGGCAGCTATGCCTACGAGAAAAAGCAGTCCCCGGAAGGAGACAGCGTACTTTATGCTGGCATCCCGCTCCTTCAAAACGGCAGGGCTGTCTATGCGGTCATTATCCGCGATACCGCCAAAATGGACCACGACAGCTTGGTCCTCGCCGTTTCCATCCTGGGCGTATGCCTGCTGCTCGCGCTCTTTTTCTCCGGCATCCTTTCATTCTTTTTGTCAAAACGCTTTATCCGGCCGATTCGCCAGATCGCCGCCGCCACAAAAGAGCTGACCGGTGGAAATTACCTGGCCCGGACAAACGTACATGACAATACGGAACTCGGCGAGCTGGCGCTGGAGACAGACCTGCTGGCCAAAAAACTGGAAGACGCGCGCCAGGAAAGCCGCAAATTAGAACAGATGCAAAAAAATTATATTTCCAATATATCCCATGAACTGCGCACGCCGGTAGCCGCAATCCGCAGTTCCTTAGAAGCGCTTTGCGACGGCGTTGTTACCGGCGAAAAAGCGGCCGCATACGAACGCCAGATGCTTACAGAATGCATCTGCCTGCAGCGCCTCGTAAACGATATGCTGGAACTGTCCCGCCTACAAAACAACGATTTCCCGATTGAAAAAGAAACGATGGACCTGCTGCGGGCGCTAGAAGACGCGCTACGGACGATCCGGGCGATCGCAAGGCCTAAGCACGTCGCCATCCAATCCGATGAGATTTTGGAAGAATGGCCCGTCATAGGCGACTACGGCCGCTTACGGCAAATGTTCCTCACCGCGCTTGACAACGCCGTCAAATATTCGCCGGAAGGGGCCGCGGTTCTTGTATCCGCCCGCCAGAATCCAGACGCTTATTCTATTTGCATTACAGACCATGGCTGCGGCATCCCAAAAGAAGACCTTGCAAATATATTTACCCGGTTCTACCGTTCCTCGCAGGCTTCCGCAAAAGGCTCCGGCCTGGGCCTTGCGATACTCAAAAGCATTGCGGACCGCCATGACATAACGGTAGAGCTGCAAAGCGCCCCCCAGGAAGGGACAACGGTTGTGTTCCATATTCCAAAGACGCTAAGGAACACTTTATAAAAGTACGCAAATTTCTTTTTATTGACTATAAAATGCCATGAAAACGACACATTCATTTTATATGCTATCTTCAAGCCAAGGGGCTGACATCCTACAAAAAAATGAACGCGTTTCGATCGCATTTGAACATACTTCGATCTCATTTGAAACGCACTTTAATAGCATTTAATGCAGTTCTGCAAAAAGGGAAGGCAATAAGCCCTTGGCAACCACATAATTATGAAAAGGGCCCGCAACCAGATCGATCTAAGCCTGATAACATAGTTATGGAAAAGGCTGGCAGACACATTTACTTAAGCCTTGCAACCTATAAAAGCAATTAGAAAAAATAAGAAAAAATGGAAAAGAAAATTTGGAGGTAGACAAAATGAAAAGAAAATTAATCGTATCTGTGATGGCAATAGCTGCTGCTTTAACCCTTACCATGCCGGTATCCGCGGCAAAGAAAACGACTGCCAAAGTAAAAACAACCACAGCACGGCATTATTACGTTGACGCGAACGGCGACGGCATCTGCGACAATTTTACAGATAAAAACGGCGACGGCATCTGCGATTCCTGTACCCGTCCAGGGTTCCAGGGCATTGGCTGCGGCAGGTATTTTGTCGACCTTAACGGCGACGGCATCTGCGACAACTTTATGGACAGCGACGGCGACGGCATCTGCGACAATTCCCGTTTCCAAAACGGCGGCTACGGCAAGGGATGCGGACGCGGAATGGGACGCGGCAGAGGTTGCGGCAGGTTCTAAACAGGCCAAAGGCCAATATATGGCAAAGCTAACACCCAAGATATGAAGCGGGCCCCCTATGATCCAAATAGGGGGCCCGCCTTAAAAACATCGATTCATCTATATCAATCTTACCTGGAGATCGCTTTTAAATACTTTCCATCCAGCCGTCCGCCGCTCCCAGCACTAGACCGTAGCGATAAGTGAATCGCTTTTAAATACTTTCCATCCAGCCGTCCGCCGCTCCCAGCACTAGACCGCGGCGATAAGCGGCAGCGCCACACACATCCAAAAGGTGTACGAAATGTGCGCGTCCATCTCCTCCATCCTGCGTCGGCTCCGGGTACACCGCATAATATACAGTTTCTTCGGCTTGTACTTTCCCCCAGTTATGAATAAGTTCCTTACAGACATGTTCCCCAAACGAACATTCCACAAACACTGTTTTGGCATATTCCCGCCACGGCCGGCCCAGGTATACTGTGCCCGGCGGGCATTCGTCGGAAACAAAATCGCACCGGTAAAATACATAGCCGTAGTCCTGCCCTTTTGGCGTAGACGCCGCCGTAACATACCCCTGTATGCCCCCGGCCGTATCCGCCTTATCATGGCAAAGCGACGCGATGGTACAGTTTTCGAAAAAAGCGGTTGCGCTTCCAAAAATAAAATCGATATTTCCGCACAAATAACAGTTTTTATAATACTGCCTGCCGTTTCTGCGCGGCGCAAATTGTTTCGGCCCGACAAACCCATTTTTTTCTAACTCTTTCGGCGGCAGCGGCCCGGTAAACAGCGTGTCCTGCTGGCCCAAAATCCTGCATGCATCCACATACAGCCGGTCGCCATCCGCGTACAGCGCTATTGCCTGCCCGTGCGTGCGGGCGTCCCCGGAACTATTTTCAACCGTCAGATTGCGTAGCGTCACGTCGTGCGCATCAATCAAAACTGAATAGGAACGGAACGTCCCACGCTTTTGGCCGTCCTCCATAATAAAATTCGCATAATCGTCATAACGCAACACCGTATCGGCGTTTGACGCCCCAGTCCCCTCCAGGGTAACGAAAGGCTTGTTAACCGTCAGTTTTTCGTAATAGACCCCTGGCGCGATTTTAATCGTAACTGGGTTTTGGTTATCCGCCGGCACCGCGTCCAGCGCGTCCGAAACCCTCGAAAAATCCCCTGGATTTTCCCTGTCTAATGAAACGGATATGTATGTCTCCAAATGCAGCCCCCTTTCCATACGCGCATGCCATAATGAAAGCGTGTTTGAAAAATGCTTAATAAAAGATTTGTTTTTCACTTTATCCTCTATCTAACTAAGAGGCATATTATGGCTTTACATACTTACAATACGATACATGCTTGCGCGTATATTTTTTGGAATTCCACGTATGGTTTTGTGCAATCAGTTTTTTTGTAATCAGAAAATAATCATACCGAATCTGCGGCCCTGTCTGTAGCGTCTTATTCCAAGTAACATCCACATACCGGTACTTGCCGTCCACGCTAACGTAATTCCAGGCATGGTCTCCGGTTGGAACCGCGCCGCAGACTGCGATAGAAAATATACCTGCCTTGCGTGCAAGTAAATTAAACGCCGCCGTATAGCCTTGGCATACCGCGCGGCCTTTGGACAGCGCGCCATACGCCGTCAGGGAGTCTTCATATCCGTTTACTTTTTCCAGCGCGTAATCGTATTGGCAGCGCCCAATTAAATAATCGTGGATCGCCCGCAGCTTTTGCGCCTGCGTCATCCCCTGCGCCAGGTACTTCTTTACAAAAGACGCGGCCTTTTGGTCAGCCGCCTGCATCCTCCGCTTCTGGTCTGATTTCGTCAGCTCCGCGCTCCGGCGGTATCCATACGTGCCATTGCTATTTTTCCAAACCATCGTATTATAATTATATTCCGGATGCTGCTGCAGCATTAGCATAAATACCGGATAAAATGACGTCTCGCTGTAAAATTTTGTTTTGTAATCGCAGTCTTGCAGCGCCTTCAACGCGGCTTTGCAAGCGTCTTCCTTTCGCTTCAGCCGCCGTACTTTGACAAAAGCGTCCGGCCCCAGTACAAACGTATAAGACGCCTGGCCGCCTTCCACCTGTTTTTGATAGGAATATTCACCGGTAAACAGCATCTGCTGTTTTTTCGCCGCTTTGGAAATCTGCGCCAACAGCTGTTCCATCGAATAATCCGCCGGAGCCTGGAAGGCAACCTGCCCATCCCCTTCACGGATCGCGGATTCGAACAGCTGGCAGATATCCGATAAATGCAGCGCCGCCCGCACTGGCACGCAATGCAGCGCCGTTGCCAGCAGCAAGCCGCAAAACAGCAGGCCGCACATTCTTAACGGATGTATAGCATACCTTGTATATTTTTTCACTTCTTTTCCCTCATTATTATAATAGAGGAAAAGCAGAATTACAAAATCATAGCCTGTAATCCTGCTTTTTCTAATTCCTATGTTTCAAAATCCTCTGATAAACCCTTCTGTTCCGCGATCTTGTCCTTGCGGCAATGCTTATATTTGTTTCTATTTCTTTCCGCTGCCGCATGGGCATAGGTCATTTGGACAGCAATACTTATTCTTCTTTCTGCTGCCGCACGGGCACGGGTCGTTTGGATATATTTTCTTGGATTCACGCGACTTT
>CASUON010000205.1 GCA_949457475.1 uncultured Lachnospiraceae bacterium | reverse complement strand
TAAGTTTGTTTTGATATTTGCCCTGGTAAAAACGCACCAGCGCTTTTTCCAGCAGCGAGCGACCTTTGTCGGCGTCCTGGCCTAGCAGCGATTCTAAAAACCGCCTGTCTTCGACGAGCAGTACGCTGACCCTGCTGATGACTTCAATGCATTCGTTCCATTCGGACTCTGGCGCAAGCAGCAGCATGGCCCCGTAAATATCGCCTTCCGGCCCGGCGTACGTTTCTTCCAGCCGTAAAAACGAGAACCGGCAGTGCGCCACGGCTTTCGTGCGGCAGTGGAGCAGGTAGATATTCAGCTCCGGGATAAACGTATTTTTGATTGCCTCGCGCCGCGCCAAATCCTGGCTGATAATCTGGCGGTTTAAAATCGTATCCGCGAAGATTGCGGCCGCAAGGCCCAAAAGGTTTTCCGGCCCATCGATTTTTGGCACCGCCTGGATTTGGAAATGCTCCAACAGCTCGGATATTTCCTGCCCGGTACGGGTCATCGAGCGGATGTCTTCCCAAGACAGTTCCATAGGGGGGCCGAAATGGCTAGGCTTTGCCGGCGATATTTGCGCGCGCCTGGATGAAATGGATTCCACAGCGTTTGTAATGACAAGCATATCCTGCGCCTGCGGGATCGGGCTGACACAAATATGCGGAAAATCCAGTTCCAGCGGAACCGTGGAAATAATCAGGTCGATTCCTGCATCCCGTAATTTCTCCGGTTCCAGACGGAATGCCGACATAATACGGCGGATTTCCACGTTGTGCAAAGAACGCATTAAATTTGCCGCCAGCATCCGGGATGCGCCCATACCGCTGGGGCATACGACCGCTACCGCTACTTGCTGTTGTTCCGCCCGCAGTGTTTCGGCGGCAGCGGCAAAATGCATCGTTACAAATGTAATTTCCGTAGAAGAAATCCCGTCAATGTGGAGCTGGCTGCATAGCAGCCCGCAGGCGCGTTCTACCGCCTGGTAAATTGCCGGATATTTCTGCCGGATCGTATCTCCCTGGGTGTTTTCCAGGTGTACATTCATGGAAAGGCGGCTGAGCATCGAATCCATATGGCTCGTCAGCTCTTCGATCATTTGCGTACATGTATGGAAGGCGAGCCCGAGCTCTTGTTCTACGCTGTCTACAATCGCAAGCACCGCCTGCCTTGTGTTGACCGTATGTATCTGGCTGCGCCCAAGGCGCGTTTTGGGCCAGATGCGCGCGCTGGATAAGTGCATGGTAATATACCCGATTTCCTCCTGCGGGATATCCAGCTGGAACTGGCGGCTGACCCGGTCGGCGATCTGTTTTGCTACTGTGTATTCCGGGCGCTCCAGGAGCGATTTTAATTCCAGCGCGTCCATCTGTATGTTTTCCCCGCACCGCAGCCTTCGGATCGCAAGCGACAGATGGACGACTAGCGCCATATAGCCGCTGTCGGTATACTTGATCTGCAGCTTTTGTTCCGTATCTGCCAGTATCTGTTCGACAAATGTAACGATCTGCGGGTCGATAAAGTTGAACAGGCGGTTTTTCCCTACGGACGGCTCTATTACAGACTCTTCGTCGGCGCCCGAGCGGCGCAGCAGCTTTAAAATCTCGCCATCGCCCATAAATTCCAAAGCGGCGCCGGCAATTGCCTGCCGGTAGGCTGTTTCACTGCCTTCTAGAAAGATGCCGCTGCCAGGGCGGCGCAGTATCCGCATCTGGTAAGTCGAGAGCCATTCGCCCAACGCGTCCAAATCCCTTGCAAGCGTCCCTTCAGATATCTGAAAGCGCGATAAGAATGCGTAGGATTTTACCGGTTCCCGCAAAAAGAGAAGTTCCCCAAGAATCTGTCGCCTGCGTTCTTTTTGCCCATACGTCTGCCGATGGCTATCGCTGGCTTGCAAGCTTTCTGCCTCCATCAAGTCGTTTAACAGGTTCAACGTCACGGCGTCTTCTTCGATCGCAAGGCCCACGCCTGGTTTGCGGGTAAACGCAAAATCATTTTCATCAAGCCATTGTTCGATTGCAGGCAGCTCCCTAAGGACTGTGCGCGACGATACGCCAAGCTTTTCAGAAATTGCATGGACCGTGACAGGCCTTCCTGCCATTGCAGCCAGGATTTTAATAATTGCCTGCTGCCGGGCTGTCATATGTTTTGCGGGCATTTGTCATTCCCCTTTCCTCTTGTATCAATGTTAACAATTGAGGGCGGAAAAAGCAATGAAATCTTATGTATGTTTTGTCTGTATCCTTTAGTGACAAAATAGTCAATGAAAAAAACAATCCGCAAAACAATCATGAATTTCTTGCATGTACGCACAAAAAGGGGTATACTACTGATTAGTTGTTGATACAGCAATGGAAATACTGTGTCCTATTTTATTTCTGTTGCAGACCACATCAGGAGGTGTTGTAATGATAGAAGCAACCAGTTGTGGTGGTGTGGTAATATTCCGTGGCAAGATTCTGTTGCTCTACAAAAATTATAAAAATAAGTATGAGGGATGGGTACTTCCAAAAGGGACGGTCGAAGAAGGGGAAGACTACAAAGAGACGGCGGCCCGGGAAGTATTGGAGGAAAGCGGCGTAAATGCCGCGATAATTAAATATGTTGGCAAGAGCCAATATTCATTTAATGTACCGGAGGATACGGTGGAAAAAGAAGTCCACTGGTATCTGATGATGGCGGACAGTTATTACAGTAAACCACAATGGGAAGAATATTTTGCAGACTCCGGATATTACAAATTTCACGAGGCGTACCACCTGTTGAAATTTTCAAATGAGAAGCAGATACTCGAACAGGCTTACAATGAATATCTGAGCTTGAAAAAATGTAATCTGTGGGGAAGCAAGAAGTATTTTTAGGGAGGCCGCGCAGGCGGCGTCCCTGTAGAACAGCGGAAGGGACGGGCGATGGAAAAGTTGCGCCAGCCCGTTTGCTGCCGTAGCGCGCAAGGAGCTTGCATGATTTGGTATGAAAATTTATATATTGGGGAAAGTATCCCTAAGAAAGATGCAAAAATCAGACGCATAAAATGGAAGATCGACCATAACGCGGGCCTGTTAAATATTTATATGATCGTGCTCTGCCGGTACCCGTCGGGGCTGCTGGAGATTATCCCGGCCAGGGAGCTGAAGCAAAAATACTACCCGAAGCGGCAGCTATACGTCGTAGGGCTTGCCCAAGGCTACCACGAAGCGCTGGAAACGGCCGCACAGATTGTGGCCGACGTATATGCGCATACCGGCGGTTTCCAGGTTAAAAGCTACCTGCTCAGCCAGCGCGGGCAGCGGAAAAAGGCAGGTGGCGCGTATGATTAAGACCGTCGGCATATGCTTTTTGTTTTTGTTAAAACTGCTTGGATGCATACTGGCTGTTTTGCTTTTGCTTCTTTTGGCAGGGCTTGTCTTAATCCTGCTCGTTCCGGTGCGCTACCGGGTGGACGTACGAAACAGCCGTGGGGAAACGGCGGGGCAGGCGGACTGGATCAAAAACTTCCATATGCAGTTTCAATTTTCCTGGCTGCTGCACTTGATCCATGTCCGTATCGTATATGACCAGAAAAAGTTTCAAAATAGCATCCGCATTGCGGGCATTGATTTTCGCAAAGCGATAGAGTGGTTCCGCTCGCACAGGAAGAAAGGCAGGCATGCGCCGGATGAGCCGGTTGTACCGAATGAATCGGTCATGTCGGATAAATCGATGATAGATGAATCGATGATAAATGAATCGATGATAAATGAATCGATGATAGATGAATCGATGATACCGGATGGACAAAAAAGCGCAGCAAAGGAGCATATAGAACCGGATGGGCGTGTAAAACCGTCCAATGGGACAACGCAAGACAAAGGCGCTTCTTCTTTAAAACCGCCTACAGAAACTTTGGCGGATAACGTAAAAACAGGCTATAAAACAGCGGGGCAGCCATCCAGCGAGCCGATGCAAACTGGAGAAAAAACGCGCACGCCATCCGGCAAACAGAAGCAAATAAAAACGAAGCAAATAAAAACGAAGCAAATAGAAACAGAAAAACGCGCGTCATCCGGCAAACAAAAGCAAATAAAAACGAAACAAACAAAAAAACGCGCGTCAGATGGCAAATCCCCAAAAAAAGGGCCGTCGAAAAAAAACACGTCTGCGTCACAGGAAAAAACCCCCCGTACTAACCAGCAGAAAAAAGCGGGTTCGGGCAGGGTAGCGCGGTTCAAAAAAGAATTTACCGATCAGGCAAACCGGAATACAGCCGTCCATTTGTGGAAAGAAGCCTGCTATTTGTTTTGCCATTATAAGCCAAAGAAATTGAAGGCAGATATTTCCTTTTCACTTGCGAACCCGGCGCTCACCGGCGAGGTGCTGGGCGGCCTAAGCATGTTCCCTTTGCTGTACCGGTATCCGTGCAACATCGCGCCGGATTTTACATCCGACGCCGTTTATGTGGAAGGTTTTCTATGGATGCAGGGAAAGGTCGGTTTTGGCGTATTCGCCGTCAGCTTGCTGCGGCTTATCAGGGACAAAGACGCCATGCGATGCATGCGCAGGCTGATGGGACGGGGCAGTTGATTGTAATGGTACCAGCCTATTAACACAAAACGTTTATCAATACAGGACATTTATCAATAAAAAACAGGAGGAAAACAACATATGTCAGACAATAGCTTCAGCTCAACCGTATCATCTTTATTCCAGGGGATGGAAAGCTTTATTACATCAAAAACCGTCGTTGGGGACGCCGTGCATATCGGGGATACGATTATCCTTCCGCTGATTGACGTCGCATTCGGCGTTGGCGCAGGCGCTTTTTCCGGCGAGAAGAACAATAACGGCGGCGGCGGCATGGGCGGGAAGATTACGCCTAGCGCCGTACTCGTTATTCAAAATGGGACGACAAAGCTTGTCAATGTGAAAAACCAGGATGGCATTACCAAGATTTTGGATATGATCCCGGATTTTGTAAACAAATTTACGTCCAAAGACAAAGCGGCGGCAGTAGATGCGCAGGCGCAGGAAAAAGCCGCAAAAGAATTAGAAAGCCAGCTGGAGCGTTCTGTGAATGAATAATGAATTCTTAGCAAATTAGCCGTTTCACCGCATATAATATATTATAAACCGGTTTTTAGCCCGACAGTGTATTTAAAAATAGCTGGCCAGGTCAAAAAACCGGGGATTATAATGACGACTATAGTATAGAAACGAAGTGGACTATGAAACGAGTATGTGGATTTGCTATGTTTTGGATTGCAGTCGGGATGCTGATTATGCTTTTTATTCCAGAAGTATGGATTGCGCTTGTTGCAATCGGATTTCTTTTGATATGCGGCTATCATCTGTTTTGCAGTTAGGGCGTGTTTACAAATGCGTTCCTGCAGATGGCGGGGACTGATTTTGCAAACACTAGCCTTTTTACGCGGCGCTATGGCGGCGTCACAAGCTTGCCAAACGCATGGCATACGCGGGGCCAAAAAAACAAACGCCGGAAACTGGAACCTTTTTAACATTGAACACTGGTTCCCGTTTCCGGCGTTTGCTTTGTATGCAATATTTCCAACTTTGTCTAACTTTGGCCCGTATCCGCTTATGCCCTTTCAACTTTGCCGGAGCGCAGGCAGCGGGTACAAACATACAACCTCTTTGTAGCCCCGTTTACTTTACATCTGACAGATTTGATATTTGGTTTGAACATTCTGTTAGACCTTCTATGTGAATGGCTCACATTGTTCCCGAAAAGAACGCCTTTTCCACAAACTGCACACTTCGCCATATCAACACCTCCTTGTACAAACTTAAGCCTGGTAGTAATATCAAACTCACAACATGGTTATTCTATCAAATGCAAAACCCAATTGCAAGAAAATTTTTCTTTTTTTTTCAGAAATCGTAAAAATGTGTTTTCTTTTTTCGAAAAAATGGTTATAATAACTTTTAACCAATGGCAGATAGGATTGGAGGTATGCTATGAAAGGACAATTTGAGAACGCGTATGGGCGCGTCGTCATTGCCAACGAAGTAATCGCGACGTACGCCGGTTCCGTTGCCGTAGAATGCTTTGGAATTGTGGGCATGGCTGCGGTAAATATGAAGGACGGCATCGTTAAATTATTGAAAAAAGACTACCTTACCCATGGCATCAACGTAGCGGTTGATGAAAATAATGAAATTACGATCAATTTTCATGTTATTATTTCTTATGGCGTAAGTATCAACACGGTATCCGACAACCTGATCGATACCGTAAAATATCGTGTAGAAGAATTCACAGGAATGCACATCAAAAAAATCAACATTTTTGTT
>CASUON010000204.1 GCA_949457475.1 uncultured Lachnospiraceae bacterium | reverse complement strand
CTTTCGCAGAATGCCTAGTACTTCTTGCATCCCGGAGCGGAACATCCGAACGGGCCTGCGGCCTGGTTCCGGCGTCCGGGATACAAAAATATGCACGGTTTGTCGGATAACAACCTATTATTTTTCTTTTTATAGTATATTCTGCAATCCCCACTTCGCGAAAAGTAACAAAAGTAGTGCCGGAAAACAAGAAGCGTACATTTTCTGTTGACGAATGATAAAAGAAAAGCTATGATAGGCAGGGGGTATTTAGTATCCAAAGTACAAAAAGAACCCAAAATAGAATATAGGATATAGGAGTAAAAATAGAACATAGAGATAGGCTTCGAAACAGAACATAGAAAATACGATCAGAAATAGGCTTCGAAACAGAACATAGAAAATACGATCAGAAATAGAAAGGGAAAAACAGTTGCAATGTACGAAAATATGAATGACCGGCAGATGCAGGCAATCTGTCAGACCGAGGGGCCCGTCCTTGTCTTGGCCGGCGCCGGCTCCGGCAAAACCAGGGTCTTAACGCACCGCGCCGCATATTTAATAGAAAAAAAAGGCGTCAACCCTTATCATATTATGGCGATTACGTTTACAAACAAAGCAGCCGGGGAAATGCGTACGCGTATTGACCAGATCGTAGGGTTTGGGGCGGAAAGCATCTGGGTGTCGACGTTTCATTCGGCTTGTGTACGGATATTAAGGCGTTTTATTGATCGGATCGGCTATGATACCAGTTTTACGATCTATGACTCCGATGACCAAAAACAGCTGATGAAAGATATCTGCAAGCGTCTGCAGATCGACACGAAAATCTACAAAGAGCGGACGTTTTTAAATGCCATTTCCCATGCGAAAGACGAACTGGTCACCCCGCAGGCATACCATCTGAGCGCGCAGGGCGATTATCACAAGCAGCGTATTGCGCAAGTCTACATAGAATACCAGCAGATGCTGCAGCGCAACAATGCGCTGGATTTTGACGACTTAATTATGAAGACGGTGGAGCTGTTCCAAAATGATAAGGAAGTACTGGATTACTACCAGGAACGCCTCCGCTACCTGATGGTGGATGAATACCAGGATACGAATACGGCGCAGTTTAACTTGATCCGGCTGCTGGCGTCCAAATATAAAAATTTATGCGTCGTAGGGGACGACGACCAGTCGATCTATAAATTCCGTGGGGCAAATATAGAGAACATTTTAAATTTTGAACAATACTTTCCTGACGCGAAAGTTATTAAACTGGAGCAAAATTACCGTTCCACGCAGAATATACTAGACGCTGCAAACGGGGTGATTTCCAATAATATCGGGCGCAAGGAAAAAGCGCTCTGGACGGATAACGGGGCGGGGGCGCCCATCACCTTTCGGCAGTTTGAAGAGGCGTATGGGGAATCTGATTATGTTGCGCGGGATATACAGCAAAAAGTAGCCGACGGCACGTACCGTTACAGCGACTGTGCGGTCTTGTACCGGACAAACGCGCAGTCCCGCCTGTTTGAAGAGCGTTTTGTCTCTGCGAATATACCGTACCGGATTGTGGGCGGCGTTAATTTCTATGCACGCAAGGAAATCAAAGACCTGCTTGCTTATTTAAAAACGATCGACAATGCGCGCGACGACCTGGCTGTTCGCAGGATTATAAATGTGCCAAAACGCGGGATTGGCGCGACGACGCTCGCTAGGGTACAGTCCTACGCAAATGAGCATGAAATCAGTTTTTACACTGCGTTGCGCGCGGCTTCTGAAATTCCATCAATTGGCAGGGCGTCGGTAAAAATACAGCCGTTTGTCAAGTTTATCCAGGTGATGCGTTCCAAAGTCGGGGAAATCCCGTTGTCGGATCTGCTCCAGGAGATCATTGATACGACTGGCTATGTATCGGATTTGGAGGCGGAGGATACCGAAGAGGCACACGCGCGGATTGAAAACATCGAAGAGCTGCAAGGGAAAGTGATGACGTATGAACAAAACGAAGAGCAGCCTACCTTGTCCGGATTTTTGGAAGAGGTTGCGCTTGTTGCGGATATCGACCAGCTCGATCAAGACAGCGACTATGTAGTGTTAATGACGCTGCACAGCGCCAAAGGGCTGGAGTTTCCACAGGTGTATCTGGCCGGTATGGAAGACGGCTTGTTTCCAAGCTATATGTCGATTACCAGCGACCAGGCGCAAGAAGAGCTGGAAGAAGAGCGCAGGCTTGCTTACGTAGGGATTACGCGGGCAAAGGAAAACCTGACAGTTACTTGCGCCAGGCAGCGTATGATACGCGGGGAGACGCAGTACAACAGGGTTTCGCGCTTTGTCAGGGAGATACCGCAGCATTTGTTAAAGGGCGAAGAATTAAAGCCGCGCAGCATGCCGCAGCAGCAGCCTTCGCCAAGGCAGCGCGCGCGTAACGCGTTTTACGCAAAGCCGTCTATCCTTCAGGCAGGCGCTACGGATCCAAAAAATGCCGCAACGGCAGGCGCGTCGGAAGACGAAATCCGAAAAAAGCTCGGCTATGGGGCCGGCGATACGGTACGGCATCAGAAATTTGGGGAAGGGACCGTCGTAAAAGTCGTACCCGGCGGGCGTGATTACGAAGTTACCGTCCAGTTCCCGCAGGCAGGCGTGAAAAAAATGTTTGCGCTGTTTGCCAAACTGAAAAAAGTATAAGGCATGAATGGGCATAAATGGGGCATAGAATATAAAAAAATTATAAATTGTAATTTTTTTCTCGCTATTTGGGAAAGATATGTTATAATGATTAAGATGAAATGAAATACAGAAGCGGAATATAGCACACCGGGCCTGTATTTTCATAATAGAGCGGAAAGGAGAAAATTGTACATGAGCCGATTAGATGAATTGCATGCATTATTGTCTGAAAATGTTGCAAAAGTAAGTGAGCTTCTGAAGAAGGAAAAAGAAGTGGAGGAAAAAAAGAAATGTAAGCCAATGTGGATTTTGGGAGCGATTGGCGTTGTTGCGGTAGTGGCTGCAGCTGCATATGGTTTATACCGTTTCTTTTCACCGGATTATCTGGAAGACTTTGAAGACGATTTTGACGATGACTTTGATGATGATTTCTTCGAGGACGAAGAAGACAAAACAGAGGATGCTTCTGCGGATGACAAAGCAGAAGAGGCGTCTGTGGAAGGCAAAACAGAAGAAGCTTCTTCCGAAGACGTTGTAACTGATGAAATGACAGAAGAGTAGACAGGATTGTGTATATTAGAAGCGGCCGGGAAGTATTTCCGGCCGTTTTTTCACCGGAGATGTGGAAAGCAGATAAAAGCGGATAAAAGCAGATAAAAGAACAAAATCGATTGACATAGGGCAATTTTTATATATAATAGTAAAAAATTATAATCTTAGACATTCTTTCTTTTCTCGTTCGTTTGTAAACAACCAACAAGTCGTTGATGCACATAGGTCAGCTGCATTTATTACATTTCGTGGATTTATGATTACCGTAAATTAGCGTAAGTATATTTATGATTGCCGTAAAGTGGCGTAAGTATATTTATGATTACTGTAAAAAAAAGAAAAAGGAGGAATTATATGGCAAAAAGGGAAGAAATAAGGCAGAAAGAGAACATAAGGGAAAAAGCCAACTTCAAAAACATGCAGTTAAACCGTGAAGAACTAATGCACGCGGATATTGCCAGCCTGTCGCATGAGTTGACGTACCGCAGATATTTAATGAATTATGGGCAGGCCCGTCTTTTTTTCCAGAAGATAACGGTGCCTGAGTATTTAGCATTGCATTTTATGAATGAGGCGGCGCAAGAAGAGGCATCCGGCAGGACGTATCTGCAGGATATCGCGAATCAGATGCAGCGCCCGGTACGTCAGATATCCCGGGTGGTCAAGGCTTTGCGCGACCGCGGGCTGCTTACCTGGTCGCATGATGGCGACGGGAGCGCGGGCACATACGTTACGATTACGGACGCCGGGCTGCAGATGCTGCAAGAAGAAGAAACGGTCTTAAAAAATTACTACAGCCAGGTCATAGAACACTATGGCCGGGATAACTTTGTGCAGCTTTTGCAGCTTATGAGGCAGCTAGAATCCGTTATGGAAGAAGAGCTGGCAGATATGGGAGGGCGGCATGAAATAGATGAAAACGAAGATACAAGCGGAATGGATGAGCCTAACGAGATAAACGGGGCGGCCGGGACAAATGAAATCGATAGGACAGCTGGAATCGATGGAAGAAATGGAATCGATGCAGCAGCCGGGGCACAAGGAGGCGAAGATGACGATGCAGATGAATGATTATACAAAACGACACGAAACTACCTGCCGCAGAAACGATACGATCGCGCCGCGGCTGTATGAAGAATACGGTGTCAATTTAGGGCTGCGGGATGAAAATGGAAACGGCGTGCTGACCGGCCTTACGAATATATCCAGGATTGTTTCCTATAAAATACAAAACGGGCAGAAAGTACCCTGCGACGGCGAGCTTTGGTACCGGGGCTACCGTGTGGAAGATATTATCCATAGTTTTGGGGAATACGAGATGGGGTTTGAGAAAGTGGCATATTTGCTGTTGATGGGGGAATGGCCGTCCGCGGACGAATATGCGCAGTTTTTTGAACTGATTGGGGAAAACCGCCTGCTTCCGATCAACTTTACAAGAGATGTCATTATGAAAAAGCCGGGGGCAGATATTATGAATACGATGACCAGGAGCATCCTGTCGCTGGCTGCTTATGACGATACGCCAATGGATATTTGCATTCCAAACTGCCTGGCGCAGTGTATCCGCCTGATTAGCCAGTTCCCGACGCTTGCGACGTATTCGTACCATGCGTTTAATTATTATGTCAATCAGGCAAGCATGATTATCCATATACCAGACTCCAAATTGTCGACTGCGGAGAACCTGCTGCGGATGCTGCGGCCAGACCGCCAGTATACAAAAGTGGAGGCAAAGAGCCTGGATACCGCGCTGCTTTTGCATATGGAGCACGGCGGCGGCAATAATTCTACGTTTACGACCAGGGTAGTAACCTCGTCCGGCTCCGATACCTATTCTACGATTGCCGCGGCCATGTCTTCCTTAAAGGGGCCAAAGCACGGCGGCGCCAATATAAAAGTGATGGAGATGATCGCGGATATCCGCAGCCACGTCAAAGATTATGCGGATAAAGACGAAGTGGCGGCATATTTGTCGAAAATCCTAGATGGCGACGCGTTTGATGGCAAAAAGCTTATTTACGGCATGGGGCATGCGGTCTATACCAAATCCGACCCAAGGGAGCGCGCGTTTAAACACCATGTCATCCAGCTTGCAGAGGAAAAAGGCAGGCAGCAGGATTTACTATTGTACCAAAATATCGAGGAGCTTGCGCCGGGGCTGATCTCCAGCAGGCGGCGCGTCTATAAGGACGTCAGCGCGAACGTGGACTTTTACAGCGGGTTTGTCTATGAAATGCTCGGGATTCCGCAGGAACTGTATACGGCGATCTTTGCGGTGGCCAGGATCGTTGGGTGGTGCGCGCACCGTATCGAAGAGCTGATCTGTACGGATAAGATTATCCGGCCAGCTTATATGAGCGTTATGGAAGAAAAGACGTTTGATTTTTAGATTTCAATCTGTTATAGTGAGAAGTGCCGGCAGGCGAAAAGGACAGGAAAGCTAAGAGGAGACGAAGGAAATGAAGAAACTTTCAGAGTTAATGGGATACCGTCCGGGCGTGCGCGTAATAGACGCGACTTTAAGGGACGGCGGGCTGGTCAACGATTTTTATTTTACGGATGAATTTGTCAAAGCGCTGTACCGGACAAATATCAAAGCGGGCGTAGATTATATGGAGTTTGGCTACAAAGCGTCCCGTGAAATGTTTGACGAGGATAAGTTCGGAAAATGGAAATTTTGCAAAGATGAAGATATCCGCGCAATTGTAGGCGACAATGATACGGATTTGAAATTGGCGGTTATGGCGGATGTCGGCCGCTGTGATTACCGGCAGGATATCGTCAGCCGTACCGATAGCCCGATCGACCTGATCCGTGTGGCTACGTATGTGCATACAATCCCGGCCGCGATAGATATGATTGAAAATGCGAAAGGCAAAGGCTATGAGGTAAGCTGCAATATTATGGCGGTATCAAACGCGCAGGAGAGCAACCTGCGCATGGCGCTTGAAATGCTGGGCCAGACGCCAGTCGACGTATTGTATATTGTAGACAGTTTTGGGGCGCTGTATCCGGAGCAGATGGAACGCATCGTAGATGTATTTATGGAATTTGCAGATAAATATGACAAAAAGGTCGGCATCCATGCACACAACAACCAGCAGCTTGCTTTTGCCAATACGATCGA
>CASUON010000203.1 GCA_949457475.1 uncultured Lachnospiraceae bacterium | reverse complement strand
CCTGGTTCCAGCGTCCGGGTAACACAAAACTTAAAAACTGTTCCAGAATTTAACTGCCGGATAACAACCTATTATTTTTAAGGGATATCCCCACCCCATGAAAAGTAACGGCTATATATCTGGCAATTATTTAATGCCAGATATATAGATTGTATTTCCCGGAAATATTGTCTATAATGGATACAGAGCATACGTTTCCCAGAAAACAGTATGCAAGATAAAGGAGGGAGTCATTATGCAATTTTCAATGCTGGAAGGATATTATCAAAAGTGGCATGAGATTCTTGTAATTGGAAAAACGATCGAACGGGACGGAAACCGATATCATATCATCGGTTTGACCCGGTCGGATGAGGTGCGGCTCTATATCATAGAACCGTATAAAGAGCCTGTAGAAAAGCGCAGAAGGGGCGTTTGCAATTATCGGAGGGTGTTAAAGGAGCAGGCTGAAAATGAGTTCGAGAGCTGCTATTTGCATTGCAGTTCTATCTGCCTGGGCAACGAAGACTTGCAGGTGAAAGGCGGTACAAGCGGATCGTTAAAAGATGTTTCCGAGGATTATGGGACAATACGGCTGTTTTTTGCAATGATGGACGCAGGCTGGACAATCCCAGAGTGGTTAAAGGAAGAAGATTGGAGCAGGCTGCAGCTGGTAACGCTGGATATCAAAAAGATGGAACAGCTGCCGCAGTATTTTCCGCATATACCGGTTACGATCACACATAGGCCATGCCCGGCATCGCATATTGTGGAAAAGCCGGTGACTTTGCATATAGGCAAAAGCGCGTCCGTTTCTTTTAACGACCATTATGGGGAAAGGGTCTGGTGTTATATCAATGATGTTACGCTAGTAGACGTATGGAAGGACATAGAAGAAAAATTCCAAGACCCGGATATTATTGCCAGCTATGCGCCGGAAGAACTACAGAAGTTGAAACAGGAGGTGTACAGCACGCTAGAGCAAAGCTGCCCGAAGGGAAAGTTCTATATTGGTGTTGCATATGAATGCAGCAAAGACCTGAGCCTAGTATTTTATTCAGAAGAATGCCTAAAGTCCAAGCCAGCGGAGCGACAAGGGAACGCTTCATTCCTTTCGGTTGGTTTTAGGCCTGAGAAGGAAACTGGGGAACACCAGCTGCCGCTAAAAGGCTGCGTAGTCGATACGCCGGTTTCGCCGGATACGACAGCGGTTGCAGCGGAGCTCTTCCGCTATTTTGAACCTGCACAAGAATGGACGGAGGCGTATGGCGGCGAATTGGACGATTAGGCGTCCATAGCAGAATCGGGAGGATATTATGAGAGAGGAAATAAAGGATTATTGTGAAACATTTGTGCAAAACCGGGAGACAGTCCGCAAAGTCTTACCATGGGGGGATGGGTTTACCTGCTTTGCCGGGGCGGCTATTTTGACCATGAACGGCAGCCAGGCAAACCAGAAAAGCCTGAAGCAGAGCAAAGAATTGTTAAATCAAAAAGTTGGGGTGTTTTCTAATTTCCGAGGGACGGCGTTTGTGCCGGTTGCCGCAATGATGGCGTGCGACATCAGCCCTGACAAAGTGCTTGACCGTGGGATGGATGTCTATAAGCGACTGAAAAAGCAGTTTTGGGGTTCGTCCTACCTGCCGTTTACCGCGATGATGATTGCGCAGACGACAGAGCCGGATGCATATGACGGGCTGGTGGAGCGTACCCGTTCGATTTATGAGCAGATGGGAACAAAACACCCGTTTTTAACGTCTTCGGAAGACAGCCCGCTCTGCGCGCTGCTCGCGTGTTCCAGCAAATCAGACGCCCAGCTGATCGACGATATGGAACAGTGTTTTAAGATTTTAAAGAAACAGTTTTTCCACGGAAATGCCGTCCAGTCGCTGGCGCATGTGCTGGCGCTGTTTGAAGAGCCGGCGGAACTAAAATGTGAAAAAACAATGCAGCTGTTCCATGGGCTCAAAGAAGCGGGGAAAAGATACGGGACGATGTATGAACTGCCGACGCTTGGCGTCCTTGCCATGTCCCAGGCGCCGGTAAAAGAGGTGGTCCAGGAAATGACAGAGATTGACAAATGGCTGTCTAAGCAGCGCGGGTTCGGCTTTTGGAGCGGCATCACAGACAAACAACGGCTTATGTACGCGGGTATGCTGGCGCAAAAGGATTGTGTAAAAACGCAGACATTCCAGACGGCCGCGTTTGGCGGTACCGTTGCAATGGTGTTGGCGCAGGAGGCGGCATTGTGTGCGGTTGTCGCTTGCAGTATGGCGGCGACTGCCGCGCAAGCGGATACAGATTGAGAAATGGAATTTTTAAATACGCGCTGGCGCTTTGTAAAGTTCAAAACCTTATCTTAATTTGCCGTCTTTTTTGCAAATCCGTTATACGATACAAGGCTCCAGGCGATAATTTATGAAAGGGATCTTCAAACCATGGCTTTGCGCCCTATGTGTTCCCCCAGCTTGACTTTCGTCTCAATCCCTTTTTGGGAATTGCGCAGGATATCTGCGTCCGGCTGAACGGCGCCTGCTTGCGTAAGAAGAATAATAGTAGAACCTCCATATGCAAAGTACCCTTTTTCGTCTCCCCTTTGCACCGTCCCGGATTGCGGGCGCGGATGGTTTACAATCCTGCCTACTAGCATAGCGCCGACTTCCATCTGAAGGATCGTACCCAGACGCTTGGATTTCAGCAGGCAATATTCCCTTGTATTTTCTTTGTAGATTGCATAGCGGTCATTTGCGGCCGGGTTTACGGTATGGAACACGCCCGGAATGCGCACAGTGTCTGATATTTTCCCGGAATCGCTGTACGTATAGCGGTGGTAGTCGTCTACGCACAACCGGAAAATCCAGATATAGCCGTTTGCATATGCCCGCGCCAGTTTTTTGCTGCGCAGCAGACTTTCTACGGTATATTGCGTCTGTTTAATGCAAAAGGTGCGCTGGCTGTCGATTCGCCAGACGCTCAGACGGCTGTCACACGGGCTGGCAAGCGCGTCTGCATCCATTGTAACCTGCCGCGCGCCTGTTTGTAATTTCCTGGTAAAAAAATCGTTAAAGGAGCGGTAGTGCCGGCGTTCAAATTGTTCCATAGCGACTGCATGGCTGCGGATAAACGGCGCGATCAGAATGCGTGAAAACGTGGTATCCAACAGCCAGCCCGCAGCTTTTGAGACCCCCGGTGCAATCAGCAGTCTTAGTGCGGCGCGGCCGGCCATATGCCGGTATAATACAGCCAAAAAACGGTCTTGTAGAGAATCAGCCTGTTCTAGATTGCCTTCCCTATCTGTAATTAGATACATATTTTTCCTCCTTGCCCGGTAGCTGGCGCGTATATTCTGCGATTAAGCAAATACATAATACGTATGCGCTTTGCTTTCGGCGGGGCCACAACGCGTTACATGCCCCCCCATATATTTAGACGTTTGAAAAAATGCCACCAGCTGCGCCCTACGATAATAAGCACCGATACGGACAGCGCGACGACGGCTACGAGCATAAACAGCTCTTTCGTATTTGGTTTGCGTAGTTTGAAATCGGTGATAAACAGTGCCCCTACGACTGCGACGAGAAAATGCAGAGCGATTAAAAAAATATGGTGCGCTGGAAATAACGGCGATACGACGACCAAAATCGGCAGCGCAATCGCCATGGAAGTAATTGGCAGCCCCTGGTAATATTTTCTCGCGTCATCCGTATCTGCCTGGCGCTTTGTTTCCATAACATTAAAGTACCCTAAACGTACGACGCCCGCCAGCCCGTAAAAGATCAACAGCGCGACGCCATAAATACGCCGCATCCCAAACTGGTAGCATATCACGACCGGCAGCACGCCAAAACAGACGATATCACAAAGAGAATCGATCTGAATGCCAAAATTCTTTTCATCTTCCGTCCTATCCTTTTTTGTCCGTGCAATTTTCCCGTCAAACATATCGCATAGCCCTGAAAGTGCCAGGCAAAAAATTGCCCAGCGCATGTGCATCGAGATAGCGCAGAAAATGCCTGTAATCGACGACGCAAAACTAATATACGTCAGAACTACCGTATAATCCCAAAATCCTAACATTTGTATACGTTCCTCCTGTGGCGTCCGTGTACTATGCACGTTCGCGTAAACTATAGTATATCTGCGCAGCGGCTGTAAAAACAGCGCTTAGCAGCAGCTGGCTGTAATATCCGATCCCCCTGGCAAGCACCATTGCCGGAAGCGTCAGCGAATGGAATACTGGTACAAAAATGCGTAAAAACAGCGCTTCGCTAATTCCCATGCCGCCTGGCAGCGGAATCATATCAACAGAAACAGAGATAATTGCCTGTAGCACGATGACATCCCAAAGCGCCGTGCCAGAACAGCCAAGCGATAAATACACGGCCCCGGTCACCGCAAACATGGCAAAACGCTGTATAAACGTCAGCCATATGACATTGCAGATCACGAGCTTGTGCGATTTTAAATATGCGGCTGTTTCACGGTATACCTGCATCGATTCCTGCAGCTTTTCCCGTAGCGCCTGCTTCTGCTTCATAATATGAAGCTTTTCTAGCAAATCCATACCTTTCATAAGGATTTGCTCTGCCAGCAGCGGATGGAAAACAAGCACGGACATAAAGGCGACGCACCCTACGTTTAACCCCAGCCCAAGGTAGAAGACCGGCAGCACCCCCTTTACATAGTGCTGTAAAAAACCGTTTCCAAACAGCAGCGCCAAAACGCCTACGACGACCAGCACCAGCTTATATGTAATCGTTACCACCATTAAGATTACGGTAGATACCGGAATCGGTATCTTTTCTTTTTTCATAAAATAGATCTGCATCGGCTGCCCGCCGCCCGCCGCCGGCGTAATGCAGCTAAAGAAAAATCCAATGCAGGATAATAAAAAACAGAGCCGTTTCGACAGATAGACCTGAAACGAACGCATCATATACCATATAATCACAGACTCGCCCCAGATAAAGACGACGACCAGCAAAATGCCCGGCATCAGCCAGCGAAGGTCTGCCTGGCGGATCGCTTTCATCATTGCGCCCAGGTCTTCGCCATAAAAGACACCGTAGATAGTCAGTAAAAATACTGCCAGCAACACGACCGAATTACCGATAACTTTCCGCTTTGTCTGCATGTGCACCCTCCTGTTATTGTGTAAAAATCTTCTGGTTCACCCAGTCTAGCGCATGCTCATAGCATTGCCAGACAGCCTGTTTTTTACCGAGCCAAAAACAAATCTCCGCCAGTAAAATCCCGCCGCATACGTCAATTACCACATGCTGTTTTGTAAGCAGCGTAGAGACGCAGACCAAGATTGCCATCACATAGGAAAACGCCCGGTACCAGACGCAGACTTCGTTTCGCTTGCGCAGCCCAATATAGCAAAACCAGCTGACCAGGCAGTGGATGGAAGGGAACAAGTTATCCGGCGCATCCACTGCGTACAGAAACAGGAGGGCCTGGTTCCAGAAGCCGGCAGGTTCTACCACGGGCCTTACGTTGGTGGTCGGAAAGATTAAATAGAACGCCAAGCATACGACCCTGGAAATAAAATCTGCGGAAAAGAACTGGCAGACCTCCCGTTTGCCCTGGCGGGCGATTAGGATATAATTGGCGATCCAAAACAAATAGCAGCCAAGGTAAATTACGACAGAAGGCGGCCATAGCGGCACCATCCGGTCTAACGGGCCTTCGATATTATAGTGGCGCCAGTCTCCGGCGACCAGCCTCGAACCGACGTAGACCAGCATATTAAAGGAAACAGAAAAAATAAGCGGGACAACGCTGTATTTCGGAACGATGCAAGCCAGTTTTTCGCGTATTGTATCCATAGTAGTTTCTCCTGCCTGTAATTGTAATTCTAATTATAATTATATTTCTTGTGGTGGTTTTTTCTAATTGTTTGTATTGCCTTGTATTAGTTCTCCTTAATCGCTTGTTTTGCTTTTAGGTAGTTTTATCTAATCGCCTGCATAGCCTTTAGGTAGTTTTATCTAATCGCCTGCATAGCCTTTAGGTAGTTTTATCTAGTCGCCTGCGTTGGATAAGCAACGCGCGATTAGGCTATGCACATTTTCAAAGTATATCAAGTTCTGTGGACTTACTCAAGAGAATCCGGTATATTTTAAGGAAAGTTTAAGATATGGCCGGATGAATGTATGGCGTGTACTATTAATGCTAGTACACTCTAACACTATAACACGAATCCGTATACGCGTCAAGTGCAAACGCGCAAAACGATTTGTCCGCAGCCCGTCCTAATTTGAGATAGATTCTATGCAACGTGGGACGCAGGCCGCGGGAGTGGATATCCCTGCGTAAGCATGTGTATATCATTACCAATTTAGTTATTTTTTACGGGGGAATATGCAGAATATACTATTGTATCCCGGACGCCGGAACCAGGCAGCAGGCCCGTCCGGATGTTCCGCTCCGG
>CASUON010000202.1 GCA_949457475.1 uncultured Lachnospiraceae bacterium | reverse complement strand
AAATCCAGCTGTTTTATCTGGTCGGTACTCAAAGTCAAAGGTTCCAAAGATAGCGAATGGTATGAAGAGGAGGACGGGGAACAGGGACTTTTGACTGTGAGTACCGACCAGATAAAACAGCTGGATTTGGATATTGCGCATGGCAGTTTGTCCATTACAGAATCCAATTCCGACGAAATCTATGTCTGGACGGAATCGGATGTAAACAATATTGAGGTGACGTGCGAAAACGACAAAATCGTGATACGAGATCGCCGTACCGGAAATAAACGCCGTGAAGATGCGGATATCTATATGGAAATCCCGTCTATGAACCAGTTTCAGAATGTCAAAATCCAGGTAGCCGCCGGATGCGTGGATATCGAAAACCGATTAAACGCGCAAAAGCTTACCTTGAATGCGGACGCTGGAGAAATTACGGCGCAGATGCTTACAAGCAATGATTTTTCCGCGTCGGTAGGCGCCGGCACGATCGAGGTGGTGGAAGGGGCGTTTGGAAGCATTAAACTGGATTGCGGCGTTGGAACGATTGACCTATACGGCTTAAACATAGAATCAGACGCGGAGATTTCCTGCGGAATGGGCGCCGTCGAGGTTGAACTGCAAGACGACCCGCAGAGCTTTAACTATCAATTAAGCTGCGGGCTTGGGGAAATCGAAATCAGGGACAACAGCTACAGCGCGCTTGCATCTGAAAAGCGTATTGATAATGGCGCCGGCCGTACCTTTACCTTAAATTGCGGCATGGGGTCGATCACAATCGAATAAAGCGGGACAGGAAACAAAAGCTAAAACAAAAACATAAAACTAATTATAAAGAAAAAATACGGAGGAAGAAAGATGAATTCGAAACGACTAGTAAAATCAAATCAAAACAGGATTATTTGCGGAGTATGCGGCGGCATTGCCGAGTATTTTGCTATCGACCCGACGCTGGTACGGCTTGGATGGGCAATTTTCAGCTTTGCGGGCGGCAGCAGTATTTTGGCCTATGTGATAGCGGCCATTATCATACCGAACGAATAAGCGGCAGCTAGGAAAGCGTTGCGACCAAGATCGTAAAAGCGGCAGCTAGGAAAGCGTTGCGACCAAGATCGTAAAAGCGGCAGCTAGGAAAGCGTTGCGACTAAGATCGTAAAAAGCGCTAGCTAGGGAGGCGCCGCGCCTAGGATCGTAAAAAGCGGCAGCCAGGGGAGGAGCCGCGCTGGAAGATTTCCTGAGAAAATGGCAGGATAATAGGATAGAAAGAAGGAAATTAAAAATGAAAGTAGCAGCAAATCTATTTTATAGAATGTGCCTGTTTCTGGCGTTTGCCTTCTCTGGCATGATCTTTATATTTTCGTTTACTATTTTAGACGGTACGCAGCTAAAGCGGGAAACGGCGTTGTTCCGTTTCCTCAGCATGCTGGCCGTGCCGCTGGCAATTTTTGGTATTTCAGCAGCCGTTTGTTATGTTTACCGTAATTTTGGGACATGGCTTCAAAAACGGGGCATGGCGGTATTGTTATTTTTGATTCTGATTTTTGTACAAATTCTGTTTCTGGTCTTCGTTTCCCATCCAATGTATACCACAGATGCTCTAAAAACACAAAACGAGGCGGCGGCCATGCTGGTTTCCCAAGACGGCATGCTGGATATGGATTCCCCTTATTTTCAGCGTTATCCGAATAACCATTTCATTGTCGTATTGTTTTATTATTATTTTTTAGCATTGAGCAGGATTGGGGTTACGGGGTTTTGGATTCCGGCGGTTGTATGGAATGTAATCTGTGTGGACGGCGCGGTCTTGCTAGCGTACGCTAGCGCCCGCAGGCTTAAGGGCTGCAAGGTCGCGAACCTGTTTTTGCTGCTTTGCGTGCTATGCCCGACGTCTTATGTCTGGCTGACTTTTGTATATACGAACACCGTTTCCCTTCCGTTTGTCATGGGCATCCTGTATCTGTTTTTGCTACTTCAAAAGCCGGAATTTAACGTTCGGCAGGTAGGGGTTTGCGGATTGCTTGGTTTTTGCATTGTAGTGGGATATAAAATACGTCCGACGACAGCCCTGCCAGTCATTGCGCTTGCGCTCTTTGCCATTATGAAGCTGATGTGGCGCAAACGTCCGGAAAATAGCGGGGAGATAAAAATTCAGCTTTTTAAAACCGCCCTTGTCGTTTTTGTAGCCATTTTGATGACGTGCGCAGTTAAAATCTTATTGGACAGGCATGTGCAAAAAGGGGAGGAAGATCGCAGCCTGCCCGCTACCCATTGGGTGATGATGGGTCTAAACGAAGAAAGCGGCGGCGGGTTTAACCGTGCGGATTTGGAATTTTCGGATCAGTTCCCGACAAAGGCGCAAAAACAGGTGGCGAATCTTAGGGAGATCAAAAGACGCCTTTTGGATATGGGCGTTTTTGGCGGCGCGCGCCAGGTGCATAGAAAGATGGTGCGGGTCTGGGCGCAGGGGTCGGATACCTGCTTTGAAAAAGCGATGTATGCCAGTGATTTTCCGGCCTTGTATGAGCGGTTTATGGGGAAGGACAGTACGTGGTTTCGCATTTATATGCAAGGGTTTCGTGGGGCGACGTTTTGGTTTATTTGTATTAGCCTGCTTGCCCTGCTCTTGCGGAAAAACCGCAAAGAGATGTTTGTTTATGCGTTGACGCTGCTTGGGTGCATTTCCTTTTTTCTCTTATGGGAAGCGAATACGAAATACAACATTTGTTTTATTTACCTTTGCCTGCTTTTGATGGCGGACGGCGTCCAGATGTGGGAAACGGCGCGCTGGCATGCCCAAAGGCTGCGTGCGCAGGCCAGTGGTTATACCAGAAGGCGCCCGTGTATGCAAAGTATATTTTTGGGTGTCGGCTGTGCGGCGCTGCTGTGCTTGAGCGCTTCGACGATTGTTATATCAGACCAGGGCAGCCGGGTTTACCAGACCGAATTGAAAGGCAGGGGGAAATGGGGCAGGCAGATGTTAAGGCATTCGTCCCGTATCCAGCAGACAATACAAATGGACCAGGATGCAAAAAAATACCGATGGAATGAACTAAAACTGGTATTTGAACCGTCAAGGGCAAAAAAAGCAAAAGGCTATTACCGGGTTTCCGTCAGGTCCATGCCGGATGGGCAGCTAAGGTATCAAGCGAAACTGACGCCGGACGACCTGGACGAGAACGGATGCTGTTTTCTTCCGGTGGAAATGGAGCAGGAAACGCCCGATACGTATTATATACTGGAATTAAAGCACCATGGGAAAAAGCACGCAATGTACCCGTGCGTGCAAAATTCCGCTTATTTGGATATGTACCCGTACGGCGCATTATCGGTAGATGGTACGCTGACAGACTGCGACCTTTGTTTCTGCCTGTATGAGAAAGAATAGCTAGAGCGCGGCCGCCGACCGTTTTGGATATTGGATTGTGAGGTATCGTTATGGATTTGATATTGTATGTTGTAATTCCCTGTTATAATGAAGAAGAAGTGCTGCCGATTACTTCGGGGCAGTTTTTGCAGGAGCTAAAGCATTTGATACAATCAGAAAAAGTCAGCAGTGAAAGCCGGATTTTATTTGTAAACGATGGGAGTTCAGATCAGACCTGGGCGCAGATCTGCGGCCTGGCGGCAACGGATGAGCACTTTATTGGGATCAGCCTGAGCAGGAACCGGGGGCATCAAAATGTCGTGCTTGCCGGGTTAATGGAAGCAAAAGAAAAAGCGGATATTACGATCTCCATTGACTGCGACGGGCAGGATGATATCCGCGTTATGGAAGATATGGTCGACGCGTACCGGGCGGGCAACGAGGTCGTATACGGTGTGCGCAGCAAGCGCGACACGGATACGTTTTTCAAGCGCTATACAGCCGAAGGGTTTTATAAATTTCTAAATGCCATGGGTGCGGAAGTGGTTTATAACCATGCGGATTACCGGCTGATTTCATCAAGGGTGCTCCACGAGCTGGCTAATTTTAAGGAAGTGAACCTGTTTCTGCGCGGCATGGTGCCGCTAGTCGGCTTTACGAGCACTTCGGTAGAATATGAGCGGCACGAACGGATTGCGGGGGAGAGCCACTATCCATTGCGAAAAATGCTGGCGCTGGCATTTGACGGGATTACGAGCCTTAGCATTAAGCCGATCCGCCTGATTACGGAAGTTGGGATGCTGATGGCGCTGCTTAGCTTCTGCGGCGTGATCTGGTCGATCGCGCAGTATTTTATCCGCGATACGGTTGCGGGATGGACGAGCATGGTAAGCATTACGTGCTTTATTGGCGGCATACAGCTGGTCAGTTTGGGGATTATCGGCGAATACGTAGGCAGGATTTATATGGAAGTCAAGGCCCGGCCGCGGTATATTATTAGTGAGCGCACCTGGGAGCGGAAATGATGGTTTGGAAGGAAAAAGCGTTGCGTTATATTATGGGTGAACGCACTTGGGGGCGGAAATGATGGTTTGGAAAGAAAAAAGCGCCGCGGGCAGATTTGCGGAAGGAAACAAAGTCGCTATATGTATTATAATTTTAGCTGTTGCGTGCCTATGGAATATGGCCTGTCGTACGCAGGCGGTTTATGCAAAAACAGATATCAAAGAACGTATGGACGGCTATTTGCAGTCGAGTGTAAAAAATGCGCATATTCCGGCCCTATCGGTGACGATTGTAGATAAAGACCAGGTATTGTTTGCGAAAAGCTACGGCGAGTGCCATAGTTGTGATACGCCGTTCCTGCTCGGCTCGGTCAGCAAGTCTTTTACCGCGGTCTGCATTATGCAGCTGGCCGAACAGGGGAAACTGCGTCTGGACGACCGGCTGGAGGCGTATCTGCCGGATGCGGCGGACGGGGGCCGCATTACGATTAGGCAGTTGTTAAACCATACAAGCGGCCTGGGCGAGCACCAGACGTTGGAAAATTATAAGATTGTCAATAAGCAGGGGGTGCACCACTACGCAAATGTGAATTATTCCCTGCTTGGCGAGGTCATCGAGGCGTCCAGCGGCAGGCCGTACCGCGACTACATAACGGAAAACTTATTTGCGCCGCTACAGCTTTCTCATACGGCCGCATCGCGTAGCGAAAGCATAGAAAACGGGCTGATAGACGGATATACCAATTATTGGGGGATGCGTGTGAAAAGCAGCCATAAATACCCTTCGGACAAAAATGCCTGGATTAGTGTACCTGCGGGGTATCTTTCCTCTTCTACAAACGATTTGGGGAAATACCTGCAAATGTATCTAAACGGCGGGGAAGGCGTCCTTTCACAACCGTCGATTGACACGATGTTTTATGGGGATACAGCCTACGTTGACGGCAAAGTGCCTTACGAGTATGGATATGGATGGACGGTAATAAAGGAACCGCTTTCTGAGCCAATACTGCGCCATAGCGGGCTGATCGAAACCGGGGTTTCGAGCATTTTCATACTCCCGGAAAGTGGGATTGGGATCGCAGTTACCGCAAATGTAAATGATTATTTTGTCACAAACAATATGATGGATGGTTTGGGCTGGGGCGTTGTGCTTATGCTCCTTGACAGCCCGCCGAACAACATTTCGGGCGGCGCGTATTTACTGCGCCACGCCTGGATAGACCTGCTTATGTTCGTGGTGGCGGCGGTGGCAGTCGTATCTTTTTGCCTGATCCCGGGGTACGCCCGTAAAGTTAGCAGACGCAAAAGCCTTGCGGCAGCGGCGGGCCCCGTGCTGTGTTATTTGCTTGCCACGGTTTTTATCTACCTGCTTGTGCCCGTGTGTTTTGCAACGCCGCTGTGGGTAGCGAAGGCATTTGTCCCCGATGTTTTTTGGACGGTGGCCGTATCCTGCGTGTTGTATCTTGCCAATGCGGTTTGGAGGGGCGTTGTATTGTTCCAAAAGATTCATTGAATAAGGCTTTACACCAGCTGGGCCCGTTGGTATAATGGAATTGTCGTATCAATGGGCTATAGAAAGTGGGTGATTCCATGCCAAATGGACTTGAAATTGTAAAAGCAGCAATTGAAGATTTAAAAAAGATCCAAGACTATATGTTAGTCGCAAAAGAAGAAGGCGCTTCGAAAACCTATGAAAAGTTAAAAAAGGAATATCTTTCTTTAAAAGCCATTCTTCAGGTCGCAGGCGTAAACCTGACAGATATTGATGAAATCAAAGAATAGCGTCTCCATAATTGAATTGAAACGAAGAAATCAAAGGTGTAAAGTCTTGCTGCTTTACACCTTTTTCATCTTCCGCTATAATGGTTGGGGTTATAAAGTTTTACGAAATGATAGAACTAATAGGGAGGGGATTGTATGCATATCATTGTTATGCTGGTTTTTGGGGCGTTTATACTGGGGGCTGCTGCAGGGCTTCTATATCTTTTTACACGTTTCCGGAAAATGATGCCAAAAACATGGAGGGAGGATGCCAAAGGGGGACATAAGGCAGGGCAGCTGGGACAGCAGGG
>CASUON010000201.1 GCA_949457475.1 uncultured Lachnospiraceae bacterium | reverse complement strand
CTAAAAAATACTCATATTTTATTTCAAATTTCTCTTGACATATCACCAGAATGCTACAATAATATAAAGTCAATTGTAATTATACTACCTTTCTAATTTTTGTCAAGTTATGACATGGGAGGGACAGTGTAAAGCAACATTGTGTTAATACTTATAAGTATACAAAATTACACTAAACAACCCACTTGTTTTCGACTACAAAATATATTAATCTATAGTCATCTATATAACATTTTTCCTCAAAGATTTACAACCAAAACCATGGATGTGTAAAGGATATACCGTATAGCATACTACAAAGGGCGACGGTGCACAGTATCATACGGGTAACGGGATGTACATTACATTATTTAGGAAAGGAATACTTACTATGGATGACTATGATTTTAATAAAATTGGTATGGAACTGAAACGTTTACGCACAGAACAATCTTACACGCAAGAACAAATAGCGGCTGACCTCGGCTGTACGGTATCTTTTGTAAGCAACATCGAAAACAACCGCACCAAGCTGAACCTCCGCGTCCTATGTTATTATGCGAAATTATGCAACGTGACGATTGATTCTATTTTGAAAGCCGGCCTGACAAATGAAAGCCAGGAAAATATTTCTAAAGAACGGGATAATGAACTTTTAAATACAGTACATCAGTTTTCACCTGAACAACAGGATAAAATTATCAAGACGTTAAAATATGTTTATGAATTGTCTTAATGAAAGACCAGGCACACGCCCTCGCTTCGTAGGGCTGCGCATAAAAACGGCAGCAGTTTGACAATTAACTGCTGCCGTTTTACCGCTGCTATTTTACTGCCGCTATTTTACTGTTCTCTTTCATCTCCACGTAGTATTTCATAGCGTTAACTTTACCGGCCTATCTATTTCACTTTAACGAATCCCCTTTTCTCTTTTTATCTTTTCATTCGCCCCTTCTACATTCAGCCTGGAAAGGACAAGCATAATCAGTACCGTAAAGATGAACGGGAGCCATAGGTAAATAAACTGCATCATGTCAAGCGCTGACTGCGGCTGTACCGCGTTTGTGCCAACATAACCGCTAAGCTCCAAGAGCCATCCAACGACTGCCGTACCGATGCCGCCGCCAATTTTAATGCCAAGTGAAGTGCAAGAGTACATGGTTCCGTCCACACGCTTTCCCTGCGTCAGATACGTATACTCGGAACAAGAAGCAATCACGGCGTTCATATCGCCCTGCCAAGGCCCCTGCCCCAACGCTGCAAGGGCTGTAAACGCCATCATCAAAGGGACGTTTCCCATATATCCGGCGACAACAACTAGCGCCCTGCCGATCGAAGCAATCATGTAGCCCCTTAAATTCAGCTTGTACATGCCCTTCCACCGGCCTACCAGCGCCGGCGTAAATACCAGCGCTATAATCAGCGGGATATTTACCGCCCATGCAAACTGTCCAAACAGGTTCTTGTCCTCCAGCACCCATGTCATGTAAAAAATGCCCGCGCCGATCATGGCGCTGTACAACTGCTGCAAGATGTAAGCCGCGCAGATCATCAGATAGAACTTATTTTTCACAAGTAGTTGAAACGCCTGGAGCAGCCCATACTTTTCTTCGCCGCTGTCTGCCTTGGCCTCGTCAAACTCCTCTTGCGGCAGTTCCTTTACGGATAGGCAGGAAATGGTATTTACAGCCAGGCCAACGACTGCGTAGATAATTGCCACCAGCCTCCACGCCGCCGCGTCGCCGCCGCACATGTCTACAAACCCTACGGTAATTGTCTGGATTAAAAGGCTTGTAGAAAACGCAAAGATAAAGCGGTACGACCCCATCTGCACACGCTCTTTGCTGTTTTTTGTAACCAGGGATGTAAGCGCCGAATAGGCGATGTTATTCGCTGTATAAAATACACTGTTTAACAGGGTGTACGCAATGAAGAACCAGGCGTACTGCGCCGTTTTGCCAAGGCTGGCCGGCACCGCGAAACAAGCGATTAACGTAACGGCGCAGCCGATGTACCCATACAGCATCCACGGCCTTGCCTTTCCCAGCCTGCTATGCGTCTTGTCGATCAGGGAACCGAAAAAGATATCCGTAAATCCATCGAAAAGCTTCGATATGGCGATCAGCGTCCCTACAATCCCGGATGCCATGCCGATCGTATCAGTCAGATAGACCATGACAAAGGACGCCAGAAATGCATATACTACATTTCCTGCAATATCGCCTGACCCGTACCCTACTTTGTTATACCATTTTAAATATTTCTTTTCTTCCATAAGTATCTCTCCTCCTGTTTCAAACAGTGGAAGCCTGCTTGGCTGTCATTTGACCGGTCCGTTGTCATGCTTTTACAAATGGCGCCAGTACGCACTGGAACTGGAACGCCGTATCCTGGAACCGGTACTGCTCCAATACCGACGGGCCGCAGCTGTTAGACCCGATCCCATTTAACGCATAGTCGATACATAGTATCGTGCTGTCGGCCTCTTCAAGTTCATAGTTATGCGCCGCCCGCTCCAGCTCTTCCTGCGTATAGACGGACGCCTGGAAGGAAAACGGTTGTTCACAAACGGCTGTAATTCCAAACTGCGCATTTGCCACTTCTACAAAATCACAGTCAAAATGGCTCCCATTTTCCTGCGGGCGGATATAGTCCTCGTGCATCTGGCTGACTTTGGAACGGAAGTACCCATGGTAAGAGCCCTGGTGCTTATCCCGGTAGCTCTCTTGCGGCCCCATTCCATAATAGCTGACAGTATCCAGCTTCTTATCCAAGAACAACCGTATCCCAAACCGCGGAAGCACCGGAAATTCTTCATCTTTTTTTACGGAAATGACCGATGAAACCTTCCCGTTTCCATCAATTTTCCAGGTGACTACTACATCCAAAATCTTCTGTACGGTCACCGCGACAACTGCCAGATGCACCAAAAGCAGCACCCCGTGCTTATCCTGAAGCATCTCGATACTATAGGCCCTGGAATGGGCTTCATGGTAATGCGCTTTTTTCCATTCATCCCTGATATACATATCATTATCTGTCGGCGCCCTCCAGATATTTAATTCCATTGGCGCATTCAGATAATTCCTCCCCGCAAACTGCATCTGCGTAAATAATCCGGTACGCTTATCCAAAGTGTAACAAAAATCATTCGCCTGTAGCACGATCTGCGTATCCGTTTCCTTTACCACAATGCCTTTCGATACGCCTGTATGTTCCAGCAGCTTTACCGCCTGCCTGTTCCTTCCGTCCTCATTTGCCAGCTTGACCTCATCAAAGCCCAGTATATGGCCGCGCGCCAGCAGCGGAACCTCCTTTTTTAAGCGGTATGTCAGTTTCAGAAAAACCCTTCCCAATGGCGGGACTTGCAGATGCAATTGCGCGTGTCCATCGCAATGCGGCGCCGCGGATATTCCGTCCAGCTTTCCTTTTTCAACCGTCAGCCCATCCTGCGTCATTTCATAGGAAACTTCCAGATAATCCTTTAAATCATCAAAATCCATATAATTATGGAGCACCAGCTCCCCGCTGCATATATCATAAGAAACAACCCGTGCAGGACGGTATACATTTTTATATTCCAACAGCCCAGTATGCGGCGTACGGTCTGGGTATACCAGCCCGTCCATGCAAAAATTGCCGTCATGGACGCCTTCCCCATGGTCGCCGCCATAGTGGTATATAGCCTTTCCATTCTCCGCCTTCCCATGCGCGATGGCATGGTCGCACCATTCCCATACAAAACCGCCGCACATCCGGTCGTCTTTGTGGATCATCTGAAAATAATCTTCAAAATCCCCAGGCCCATTTCCCATGCTGTGGCAATACTCTACGAGCAAAAACGGCTTGCTCCCGTCTCTTTCCAGATAGTCCTCAATTTCCGTCAAAGATGGGTACATCCGGCTGTACAAATCCAGGTTTTCATAATGATAACAGACTTGATAATTACGATATCTCGCGCTTTCATACTGCGTAACCCTACCCGGGTCGAATGTTTTCGTCCATTCCAGCGCCTTTTCAAAATTGCAGCCGTAAGCGCTCTCATTTCCCATCGACCACACCACGATACAAGGGCGGTTTTTGTCCCTCTGTACCATCAGCTGCACACGGTCTAGGATCGCTTTTTCCCATGCTGGATGGTCGGCAATTGCCTCGTTCCAGCGGCTAAAACGGTTCCTGTCGGTATCTTCCTTGCGGTACAGCATAAACGGCCCGTGCGCCTCGATATCCGCCTCGTCGATTACCAGAAAGCCATACTGGTCGCACATCTGGTAAAAATACGGCGCGTTTGGGTAGTGGCTGGAACGGATGGCATTGAAATTATGCTGTTTCATTAATGCAAGGTCTTTTTTTAGCTGCGCTACGCCGGTCACAAACCCAGTTTGCGGATCAAAGTCATGGCGGTTTACCCCGCGGAATTTAATCTTCTGCCCGTTAAACCAAACCGCCTGCCCTTTGATTTCCATTGTCCGAAAGCCGATCTTGTCCGTAATCACTTCGTCTCCCGTAAAGAAGATGACCGTATATAAATATGGATGTTCTGTATTCCAAAACACTGGATGGGGTACGACAAGTTCCACAAAACCATCCTTTGAGATTTCGCCTTCTGCGACGACGGCGCCATACCTGTCTTCGATGGCAACCTTTACATTCGCCGGCTTACGGAAACAGACGTCAACGTTTACTGTAGCGCTGCCTTCTTCGGCCTTCGTTGTGATATGGTAGTCCCATATGGCATTTTTTGGCCTTTTCAGAAGATATACATCCCGGAATATCCCGCTCATCCGAAACTTGTCCTGATCCTCTAAATAAGAGCCGTCGCACCATTTGAGCACCAGTACCGCAAGCGTATTATCGCCTTCCTGCAGCAGGGATGTCACATCAAATTCGCTGGTAGCATGCGACACCTGGCTGTATCCTACATAAAACCCGTTCAGCCATACATAAAAACAGCTATCCACACCTTCAAAGTTTAGAAACGCCTCCGTCGCTTTTTCATCCTTCTGATAAGAGAAATTATGTACATATGCCCCGCACGGGATATCTTGCGGCACATATGGCGGGTCGAATGGAAACGGGTAGCGGATGTTAGTGTACTGGTGGCTGTCGTACCCTGCCATCTGCCATACGCCTGGAACCGCAATTTTGTCAAATTGCGACGTGTCGTAACCGCTTTCATAAAACGCGTCGGTCACATCATAAATACTTTTAAAATACTGAAAATCCCACATCCCATTCAACAGCTGAAACCGGTCAGAATCCTCGCGGTTTTCCACCAAGTGGTCGTTGCGTTCCGACGATGGAATGTAATAGGCCCTCGCAGGCATTGTGTTTTCATGTAGAATGCTTAAATCTTCATAGTAACGTGGCACAACCATAGGGCAATCCTCCTTCAATATGCATAATTTTGTACTTTTATTAAGTTCCCTTTCAGTTCCCCGCATGCTGCCTTTTGCTTTCGTTCACTTAATCTGTTGATAATATCTTACATTCTCAGTTTAGAAATGTCTATAAACAGAAATAGACAAAATATGCATAAAATGATACAATATAAAAAAGGAGGTATCCGCCATGTATATTAATTCCGGCTATAAAAATAATTCCTTTCTCGATTTTAAGGACAAGAGCAAACCGCTCGTGGTCGGCAGCTGCGGAACTTACCGCCTATCTTCGCATCCAAAACTGCCGACCTACCGCCCCAGGGGGCGGCTGGATTTTCAGATCATCTACATCGTTTCCGGGCGCGCTTATTTTCATTTTGACAACCCGGAAAACGAGACGGTCGTAACCGCAGGAAATATTGTGCTGTTCCGTCCGAAGGAATTTCAAAAATACGAATATTATGGCGTCGACAAAACGGAAGTCTACTGGGTACATTTTACGGGAGGCGACGTAAAGAATATCTTAAGAAAATACGGGTTTGCTGACAACAAACGGATTTTCCCGGTCGGAACTTCCTTAGACTACGAACGGGTATTTAAAAAGATGATACTGGAACTGCAAATATGCCAGGATAACTACGAGGAAATGCTGGCGCTGCTGCTACGCTATCTGCTAATTACTTTCCAGCGGGAATTACGGAAAGAACATAGACTAAAAAATAGCTATCTGGACCACGAAATGGACGCCGCCGCATCCTATTTCAATGAAAACTACAACCGGGATATTAACATCGAAGAATACGCTGCTTCCAGGGGGATGAGCGTCAGCTGGTTTATCCGGAATTTCAAAAAATACACGGGGACTACCCCTATGCAGTTTGTCACGTCCATCCGTATGACAAATGCCCAGATGCTGCTGGAAACTACAAACTACGCCGTAAATGAAATTTCCCGCATTGTCGGCTACGAAAATCCGCTGTACTTTAGCCGGCTGTTCCGCAAACAAAAAGGATGCCCGCCGTCGCAGTGCCGCAAGAATCAGGAAACGCAGGAGTAATAAATAATAGGTTGTTATCCGGCAAATTGTGCATATTTTTGTATCCCGGACGCCGGAACCAGGCAGCAGGCCCGTTCGGATGT
>CASUON010000200.1 GCA_949457475.1 uncultured Lachnospiraceae bacterium | reverse complement strand
TTTTTTACTTTATTTTCCAGCGAACGGAGAAGGAGGGATTTGAACCCTCGCGCCGGTTACCCGACCTATACCCTTAGCAGGGGCACCTCTTCGGCCACTTGAGTACTTCTCCAAAATACTATTTCCTAAAATCCTCTTCGAAGTTCTTTATATTTTTCAAGGTTCTTTTGCTAGGCTATTTCGATATATTTTTTATCGTTTGCGCCGTAAGCAAGGACTATTTTACATGCGTTTTTCCTGTTTGTCAATACCTTTTTTATATTTTTCTATTTTATTTTTTTCTGTAATACAATACACTAACCAGCACCAACCAATTGGGTACATAGGATGGAGCACTAGAGCATGTTTAAATAATACTTTCCGGCAGATGGACGTTACAATTTGTACCCTAAGGGGCATGCTATGGGAGATTTGCGCCAAATGAAGGGCGCATGCCCTCGTTACGCTGGGGCAGACCCTAGCGGGCTATGTAACCTGAATTTGGCACAAATATCACGTAAAGTAGGGCGTGCAGATAGCGGAAATGATTTTTCAAACTTCTAACACACCCGCATTTTTAATATTCGCTTTGAAATTGCTCCACAGCCGTTTCGTATAGATTATTTCCTTCTGCATCAATCACTACAACCATTGGAAACTCTGCGACTTCCAGTTTTCGGATTGCTTCTGCCCCCAAATCCTCGTAACAGATAATCTCAGATTTTCGAACACATTTCGATATTAACGCCCCAGCCCCTCCGGTTGCGGCAAAATAGACGGCTTTGTTTCGAACAATTGCATTGACGACTGCTTTCGTACGCTTTCCTTTTCCAATCATCGCCTTCATACCAAGGTCAAGCAGCGCTGGCGTATACTTATCCATCCGGCTGGACGTCGTCGGCCCTGCCGAACCGATTACCTGCCCTTCACGCGCAGGCGACGGCCCCATATAATATATCGTTGCACCCTTTATCGGAATCGGCAGCTGCGCAGCTTCCGACATCCGTTTGTGTGCCGCGTCACGGGCAACATAAATCGTACCAGACAGGTATACGTAATCCCCAGCCTTCAGTTTTTGCGTTATTTCATCTGTAATGGGCGTGTGGATGTGATATTCCATAAACAGTAAATTCCTTTCTTGATCTTTATGAACTTTATAATAAATATAAACTACTACAGCACCCGGCGGACATGCCTCGCTACATGGCAGCAGATATTAACTGCTACAGGCAGCCCAGCAATATGTGTTGGATAAGTATTGATATTTACGCCTAGGGCGGTTGTCGACCCGCCTAAGCCGCCAGGCCCAATCCCCAGGCAGTTGATTTTTTCTAACAGTTCGATTTCTAGTTCTTTTACATATGGGATTGTTGAATGCTCGTGAATGTCGCGGGTCAACGCCATTTTGGCTAAGATTGCGCATTTTTCAAAATCCCCGCCAATACCTACGCCGACGACCATTGGAGGGCACGCATTCGGGCCTGCGTCCTTTACGGCAGTTAAAACCGCGTATTTTACCCCTTCTATTCCGTCTGCAGGCTTTAACATAAAAACCCTGCTCATATTTTCACTGCCAAACCCTTTGGGCGCAACGGTTATTTCAAGCTGTTCCCCTGGTATAATATCATAATGGATAATGCCTGGCGTATTATCCTTCGTATTTTCGCGCAAAATAGGGTCTTTTACAATTGATTTTCGAAGGCAGCCTTCGATATAGCCTCTTCGTATCCCTTCGTTAACCGCGTCTTCTAACAAGCACCCTTCAATATGCACGTCCTGCCCGATATTTAAAAATACGACCGCCATACCGGTATCTTGACAGACCGGTATCTGCTCGGACGCCGCAATCTCCATATTTTCCTTTAGCTGCCCTAGAATCCGGCGGCCTAGGGGCGATTTTTCACATGCTGCACTTTGGCAGACCGCATCCTTTATGTCCTGGGATAAATAGATATTTGCTTCTATGCACATTTTGCTTATACAATCTGTAATCTCGTCCGTATGAATAACCCTCATATCAGTCTCCCGTTATATTTGATTTCTTATATTCAATTTCTTATATTGAAATACATTTTCGTTGGCGCTAAAGCGTGTCCAAAAAATGCTTTCCGGCAGATTGCGGAAATGGTTTTTCAAACTTGCTCTAATGCTCTTCTTGGCCCTCCTGCTGATCTGCCTGCGCGCGTTCCAGCAATTTATGAATCTGCGTCGACTCTTTATCCTGCATATTTGCTTTTATTTGCATAGCATCTGCTTCTGTTTCTGAAGCATCCTCTGTTGTTTTTGCATTCAATTGTTCTACGTTGCTGGCGTTTTCCATTGCTTTAACTGTTTCAGCTGGCCGGCGTCCTTGTAGCACGCTTGTAGGCTGTTTCTCGCCTTCTGCCGATTCCTGTTTTACTGAGACGCTGTTTAGTTCAACTTTCAACGCTTCATGCTTATCTTGAACGTTGTCTGAAGCAGCTTCTAGCGTTTCATCCTCCGGCTGGGTGGCGCCAGTTGCAGTGGATACTACTGCGTTTCCACGGACTTTTGCAATGCCAGCGATCTTTACGTCGTCTTCTAAGTTCATTAGTTTTACGCCTGATGCAATTCTGCCTACGGCTGATATTCCCGCAACCGGCATGCGGATAATAATTCCTTCGGTTGTAATCATCATAATTTCATTATCTTCATTTACCGCTTTTACGCCTACGATATTGCCAGTCCTTTCGGTGATCTTATAGCATTTGATCCCTTTGCCGCCGCGGTTTTGTACGGTAAATTCATCGATACGCGTGCGTTTACCCATGCCTTTTTCAGATACGAATAAGAGCGCCTCGCCCTGGGAATCCAGCTGCATGCCTACGACCTCATCATTTTCTGTCAGGTTCATGCCGATAACGCCCATAGACATCCGTTTGGTGTTGCGCACATCCTGTTCGCTGAAACGGATGCATTGACCGTATTTTGTTACAAGAATGACCTCCCGCTGGTTATCGGTCTTTTTCACGCCAATTAGTTCATCGTCTTCGCGCAGGGTAATTGCTGCAAGGCCGTTTTTACGGATATTGGCGTAATCCAGTATCTTATTCTTTTTGACCATGCCCTTCCTGGTCGCCATAAATAAGTATTCCCCTTCCTGGTACCGGTAGATCGGGATTACCGCCGTTATCTTTTCCCCCTGCTGCAGCTGGAGCAGGTTGATAATTGCCGTCCCTCTTGAATTCCTGCCGGCTTCTGGTATCTCATACCCTTTCATACGGTAAACGCGCCCGTTGTTTGTAAAAAACATAATAAAATGGTGCGACGTAGTCATCATCATCTCTTCGATATAATCGTCTTCGATCGTATCCATCCCTTTGATCCCGCGCCCGCCGCGGTGCTGGCTGCGGAAATTATCCACGCTCATCCGCTTGATATAGCCCAGCCTGGTCAATATAATCACGACGTCCGTAACCGGGATCAGCTCTTCTGCAGACATGTCAAACTCGCCATAGCCAATCGATGTTTTTCGTTCATCTCCAAATTTGTCCCGAATCAACAGGATTTCTTCCCGGATCACTCCGAGCAGTTTTTTCTCATCTGATAATATCGCTTTAAAATAGGCGATCTTTTCTTCTAATTCTTTAAATTCCGCTTCGATCTTGTCCCGTTCCAGCCCGGTTAGCGCGCGCAGTCGCATTTCTACGATTGCCTGTGCCTGGGCGTCGGATAGTTGAAAGCGCCCGATCAACTTTTCTTTTGCTTCCGCCGCCGTACGGCTTGCGCGGATTAAAGAAATTACTTCATCGATATAATCTAACGCAATTAGCAGCCCTTTTAGGATATGGGAACGTTCTTCCGCTTTATTTAAGTCGTATTTTGTCCTTCGTGTGACTACGTCTTTTTGATGGAGAAGATAATAATTTAACAGCTCTAATAAATTTAAAATTTTGGGCTGGTCATTAACCAACGCCAGCATAATTACGCCAAATGTGTCTTGCAGCTGCGTATGCCGGTACAACAGGTTTAAAACGACATTAGGATTTACATCTTTTCGCAGTTCGATACAAATGCGCATCCCCTGCCGGTCCGACTCGTCCCGCAGGTCTGTAATTCCGTCGATTTTTTTATCGCGTACCAATTCCGCAATCTTTTCAATCAACCTAGCCTTATTTACCATAAAAGGCAATTCCGTTACCACAATACGGTTTTTGCCGTTTTTCATCGGTTCTATATTCGATATCGCACGTACTTTTATTTTGCCGCGCCCCGTCCGGTACGCCTGGTTGATGCCGGCAGTTCCAAGTATATTGCCCCCGGTCGGAAAATCCGGGCCTTTTACAATGCCAAGAATCTCTTCTATTTGCGTAGCCCTGTCATTTTCCACTTCATTGTCAATGATTTTTACTACCGCATCCACCACTTCACACAGATTATGCGGAGGTATGTTTGTAGCCATACCGACGGCAATTCCAGTCGTGCCGTTTACTAAAAGGTTGGGAAACCGGGAGGGAAGCACAAGCGGCTCTTTTTCCGTCTCGTCAAAGTTCGGATGGAAGTCCACGGTATCTTTATTGATGTCGGCAAGCATCTGCATGGATATCTTGCTTAGCCTCGCTTCAGTATAACGCATCGCGGCGGCTCCGTCTCCGTCGACTGAGCCGAAGTTGCCATGCCCGTCGACCAACGGATAACGGGTAGACCATTCCTGCGCCATATTTACGAGCGCCCCGTAAATAGAGCTGTCGCCGTGCGGATGGTATTTACCCATCGTATCCCCGACGATACGCGCGCATTTTCTGTGCGGTTTATCCGGCCCATTGTTTAATTCAATCATCGAATACAAAACTCTCCGCTGTACCGGCTTCAACCCGTCTCTTACATCCGGCAGCGCCCGCTGTGCAATCACGCTCATCGCATAGTCGATATAAGAAGATTCCATCGTCTCTTGTAAGTCTACATCATGGATTTGATCAAATACCTTATCATCCATTTCCTATTCCTCCTAAATATCTTTCTGGGCTTTTTGCGCATTTTCCTCAATAAACTCCCGTCTTGGCTCTACCTTGTCGCCCATTAAAATGGTGAAAGCCAAATCAACCGCAGAAGAATTCTCGTCATCGATGGTCACCCGCTTTAAAATACGCCTCTCTGGGTCCATCGTCGTCTCCCACAGCTGCTCGGCATCCATCTCCCCAAGCCCTTTATACCGCTGGATTTTGTTATTTCCGTCGCGCCCGATCTGCGTAAGGATCGTATTTAATTCCGGCTCGCTGTACGCATACCATACGTTTTTGTTCTTCTCAATTTTAAATAACGGCGGAGTAGCCAGGTATACGTGCCCCTGGCGGATCAATTCTGGCATAAAACGGTAGAGGAATGTCAGCATCAGCGTACTAATGTGTGCGCCGTCGACGTCCGCATCCGTCATAATGATTATTTTATGATATCTTAATTTTTGAATATCAAAATCCTCATGGATCCCGGTTCCAAACGCTGTAATCATAGCTTTGATCTCAGCATTTCCGTATATTTTATCCAGCCTCGCTTTTTCTACGTTTAAGATTTTCCCGCGTAGCGGAAGGATCGCCTGCGTCGCGCGGCTTCTGGCTGTTTTGGCCGAACCGCCGGCGGAATCCCCTTCTACAATAAAGATTTCGCAGTTTTCCGGATTTTTATCTGAACAGTCCGCCAGTTTTCCAGGAAGCGAGCTGCCTTCCAACGCGGTCTTACGCCTTGTTAAATCCCTAGCTTTTCTCGCCGCGTCCCTTGCGCGCTGCGCCAGCAGGGACTTTTCACAAATTGCTTTTGCAATCTGCGGATTTTGTTCCAGAAAATAAGTAAGCTGCTCGCTGACAACAGAATCTACGGCGCCCCTTGCCTCGCTATTTCCGAGTTTTTGTTTCGTCTGGCCTTCGAACTGCGGCTCCTCGATTTTAATGCTAATAATAGCCGTCAGCCCTTCCCGGATATCTTCACCCGCAAGGGCTGGGTCGCTGTCTTTTAATATTTTATTTGCCCGGGCATAGGTATTAAACGTCTTTGTCAAAGCATTGCGAAAGCCTGCCAGGTGCGTGCCGCCTTCCGGTGTTACAATATTGTTTACAAAACTGTACGTAGCGTCGTTGTAAGCGTTGTTGTGCTGCATCGCAACTTCTACAAGCACGTTGTCTTTTTTCCCTTCGCAATAAATAACCTGCGGGTAGATCGGCTCCTGCCCCCGGTTTAAGTATGTGACGAACTCCTTAATACCACCGGCGTAATGAAATTCATGGGACTTTACCGGGTCTGTACGTTTGTCTTTTAAGATAATGCGCAACCCTTTTGTTAAAAACGCCGTCTCCCTTAACCGCTGCTTTAACGTATTATAGTCAAATACCGTTTCTTCAAAAATCGACCCATCCGGCAAAAAAGTCACTTTCGTCCCGGTCTTGCCCTCTTCGCAGTTTCCAGTTTCTTTTAACGGATAAATCGTATGGCCGCGCTCATAGCGCTGCTTGTAGACTTTGCTGTCGCGGCAAATCTCTACTTCCAGCCAATCGGACAGTGCGTTAACAACA